>NZ_JBFTJE010000002.1:461533-516656 GCF_056395265.1 Cupriavidus sp. 10L43_2 | reverse complement strand
GGCTGCTGCTGCCCCGGCCCCGACGCCCGCCGCGGCTTCGGCGCCGGCTCCCGCCCCGGCCAGCTCGGCACCCGCCCCGGCCGCCCAGGGCGTGACCGGCAAGGCCGCCCACGCCAGCCCGTCCGTGCGCAAGTTCGCGCGTGAACTGGGCGTGGAAGTGTCGCGCGTGCCCGGTACCGGTCCGAAGGGCCGTATCACGCAGGAAGACGTGCAGGGCTTCGTCAAGGGCGTGATGAGCGGCTCGACCGCCGCGCCGGCCGCAGCGGCTGCCGCTGGTGGCTCGGGCGTCGGCCTGGACCTGCTGCCGTGGCCGAAGGTGGACTTCACGCGCTTTGGCGAAGTGGAGAACAAGCCGCTTTCGCGCATCAAGAAGATCTCGGGCGCCAACCTGCATCGCAACTGGGTCATGATCCCGCACGTCACGAACTGCGACGAAGCGGACATCACCGACCTCGAAGCCTTCCGCGTGCAGCTGAACAAGGAAAACGAGAAGTCGGGCGTCAAGGTGACCATGCTGGCCTTCATGATCAAGGCCACCGTGGCGGCGCTGAAGAAGTTCCCGAACTTCAATGCCTCGCTGGACGGCGACAACCTGGTGCTGAAGAAGTACTTCAACATCGGCTTCGCGGCGGACACCCCCAACGGCCTGGTCGTGCCGGTCATCAAGAACGCGGACCGCAAGGGCGTGCTCGAGATCAGCCAGGAAATGGGCGAACTCGCCAAGCTGGCGCGCGACGGCAAGCTGAAGCCGGACCAGATGCAGGGCGGCTGCTTCTCGATCTCGTCGCTGGGCGGCCTGGGCGGCACCTACTTCACGCCGATCATCAACGCGCCGGAAGTGGCCATCATGGGCGTGTGCAAGTCGTACATGAAGCCGGTCTGGGACGGCAAGCAGTTCGCGCCGCGCCTGACGCTGCCGCTGTCGCTGTCGTGGGACCACCGCGTCATCGACGGCGCCGAGGCGGCCCGCTTCAACACGTACTTCGCCCAGCTGCTGGCGGACTTCCGCCGGATTCTGCTGTAAGCACGGCCCACGCGCGCGCCGGCGGCCTCGGTTGCCGGCGCGCGGGCCTGTACGAACTGCAAGGGGCGAACCATGACGACATGCGTAGTCGTAAGGAAGGGCGCCGAGGTAGCCATTGCGGCAGACGCGCTGGTTACGTTCGGCGACACGCGGCTGTCGCGTGCCTACGAGCGCAACCAGAAGGTGTTCCCGGTGGGCGAGAGCTTCGTCGCGCTGGCCGGCACCACCGCGCACTTTCCGGTGATGCGGGCGCTGCTGACCGGCATGGGCGACGAATGCCGCCTGCTGACCCGCGACGATGTGTTCCGGACCTTCCTCAAGGTGCATGAAAAGCTCAAGACCGAGTACTTCATCAACACCAAGGAAGACGAGGACGATCCGTACGAGTCGTCGCAGATCGTCTGCCTGATCGCCAATCCGGGCGGCATCTTCGGCGTCTATTCCTACCGCGAGGTGTTCGCGTTCGACCGCTTCTGGGGCATTGGCTCGGGGCGCAACTATGCGCTCGGGGCGATGCACGCGGTCTACGACCGGCCCGGCATCGGCGCCGGGGAGATCGCGCGGATCGGCGTGGACGCAGGCGTGGAGTTCGACAAGAGTTCGGCAGGTCCCATCGACGTGCATACCGTGCGGCTGCAGGCGCAGCCGGCACCCGCGCCGGTACCGGATGGTTCAAACGGTGCGAACGGCGCGGATGGCGGGGCGGCAACCAACAACGACGGCGCGGCCTGAGCCCCAGGCGGGCAGGGCGCGCATCCCAGGAGGAAAAGCATGAGTGTGATCGAAGTCAAGGTGCCGGATATCGGCGATTTCGACGCGGTGGAAGTGATCGAAGTACTGGTCAAGGCCGGCGATACGGTCGAGGAAGAGCAGTCGCTGATCGTGCTGGAGTCCGACAAGGCCAGCATGGACGTGCCGTCGTCGTCGGCCGGCAAGATCGTGGACTTGAAGGTCAAGGTGGGCGACAAGGTGGCCAAGGGCACGGTGATCTGCACCGTGGAAGCCGGCGCCGCTGCTGCCGCTGCCCCGGCACCTGCCGCCGCTCCCGCACCGGCTGCTGCCCCCGCTGCCGCCGCTGCACCGAAGGCCGCTCCGGCCCCGGCGCCGGCCGCCGCCACGCATGCGGGCAGCGCCGACATCCAGTGCGACATGCTCGTGCTCGGCGCCGGCCCCGGCGGCTACTCGGCCGCGTTCCGCTCGGCGGACCTCGGCATGAACACCGTGCTGGTGGAGCGCTACGGCTCGCTCGGCGGCGTCTGCCTGAACGTGGGCTGCATCCCGTCGAAGGCGCTGCTGCACAACGTGGCCGTGATCGACGAAGCCAAGGCGCTGGCCGCGCACGGCATCCTGTTCGGCGAAGCCAAGATCGACCTGGACGGCCTGCGCCACTACAAGGAAACCGTGGTCGGCAAGCTGACCGGCGGCCTGGCCGGCATGGCCAAGGCCCGCAAGGTGCAGGTGGTGCGCGGCATCGGCACGTTCCTGGATCCGCATCACCTCGAAGTGCAGGAAACCGAAGGTGACGCCAAGGCCCCGACCGGCAAGAAGACGGTGATCCGCTTCGAGAAGGCGATCATTGCCGCCGGCAGCCAGGCTGTGAAGCTGCCGTTCGTGCCGGAGGACCCGCGCATTGTCGATTCGACTGGCGCGCTGGAACTGCCGGACATCCCCAACAAGATGCTGGTGATTGGCGGCGGCATCATCGGGCTGGAAATGGCCACGGTGTACAGCACGCTCGGCGCGCGCATCGACGTGGTGGAAATGCTCGACGGCCTGATGCAGGGCGCGGATCGCGACCTCGTCAAGGTCTGGGACAAGATGAACAAGCATCGCTTCGACAACGTGATGCTGAAGACCAAGACGGTGGGCGTGGAAGCCAAGCCGGATGGCATCTACGTGAAGTTCGAGGGCGAGGCCGCGCCGGCCGAACCGCAGCGCTACGACCTGGTGCTGGTGTCCGTCGGCCGTGTGCCGAACGGCAAGAAGATCGGCGCCGAGAAGGCTGGCGTGACGGTGACGGACCGCGGCTTTATCGAGGTCGATAACCAGCTCCGCACGAACGTGCCGCATATCTTCGCCATCGGCGACATCGTCGGCCAGCCGATGCTCGCCCACAAGGCGGTGCACGAGGCACACGTGGCTGCCGAAGCCGCGCATGGCGAGAAGGCGTACTTCGACGTCAAGCAGATCCCGTCGGTGGCCTACACCGATCCGGAAGTGGCCTGGGCCGGCCTGACCGAGGAGCAGTGCAAGGCGCAGGGCATCAAGTACGGTAAGGGCACGTTCCCGTGGGCCGCCTCGGGCCGCGCCATCGCCAATGGCCGCGACGAGGGCTTCACCAAGCTGATCTTCGACGAGGAAACGCACCGGATCATCGGCGGCGGTATCGTGGGCACCCATGCGGGCGACCTGATCAGCGAAGTGTGCCTGGCCATCGAGATGGGCGCCGACGCCGTGGATATCGGCAAGACGATCCACCCGCACCCGACGCTGGGCGAGTCGATCGGCATGGCTGCCGAGATCTACGAAGGCGTCTGCACGGACGTGCCGCCGCCGCGCAAGCGCTAAGCTTCAGCCGCAACGAGAAAACCCGCCGCGATGGCGGGTTTTCTTTTGGATCGAAATTTAGCAATTAACCGCCAGGAAGGACCGCCGACTGCCTGCCGCAAGCGGGTAGGGCCGGCAGCGGAGGGGTTGTCTATCCGGCATGGCGCTCCCGGGGCCGATCTCCTAGCATCGTTGGGTGAACACGATGCGGAAGACACACCTGCTTGCCGCCGCGCTGTGCCTGGTATTCCTGCCCGGCGCGGCCTGGGCGCAGTTCGACGAACCGGGCGCCAGGCCGACCATGGGCCAGTCGGGCAAGGACGTGATCTGGATTCCGACGCCCCAGCCGCTGGTGAACCAGATGCTCGACATGGCGAAGCTGACGCCCCAGGATCGGCTCGTCGATCTGGGTTCCGGCGATGGCCGCCTGGTCATTACCGCCGCCAAGCGAGGCGCCACCGCGCGTGGCATCGAATTCAACAACGAACTGGTCGAGCTGTCCCGACGCACCGCCCAGGCCGAAGGCGTGGCCAGTCGCGCCACCTTCGAGCGGGCGGACATCTTCAAGTCGGATTTTTCCGATGCCACGGTCGTCACGCTGTTCCTGCTGCCAAGCGTGAACCTGCGTCTCCGTCCCACGTTGCTGGGGATGCGGGCCGGCACGCGCATCGTCTCGAACTCGTTCGATATGGCGGACTGGCGGCCGGACGAGTACGTGCCGAGCGTCGAGGCCTGCCCGGGGCCGTGCGGCGTCTACCTGTGGCTGGTGCCGGCGAGGGTGGCGGGGATATGGGCGATGGGGAACAAGCTGCTGGTGCTGTCGCAGACGTTCCAGAAGCTGGAAGGCGTGATGCGCGAAGTCGAGCGGTCGACGCCGATCTGGGACGGCCGCCTGCGCGGCACGGAGATCGTCTTCACCATCGACGACGAGCGCTACGTCGGCCACGTGGATGGCCGCGAGATGCGGGGCACCATCGAGGGGGGCGAGCCGTGGCGCGCCACGTTCCTCAAACCATAGAGACGAAAAAAAACCCGGCCCCTCGTCAGAGGGGCCGGGTTCTTGCCAACCCGTCGCAGCGGCCGGAGCCGATGCGCGGGGCGGGCGAGGGCGCTACCGCTCAGGCGGTGGCAGCCGGCTTCTTGGCAGCCGTGCGGGCCGTGGCCGAGGCTTGCTGAGCAGCCTTGGTTGCGGCGGTGGCGGCAGCCTGGAAGTTGGTTTCGGCCATTTCCACGGCTTGCTTCGTGGCCTTCTGGACCGACTCGTACGCGTTGTTGGCGGCCGAGATGGCCGACTTCACGATGGCGACGGTCGATTCCGAACCGGCCGGGGCGTTCTTGGCGAAGTTCTCGACGAGCGCTTGCACGTTCTTCGTGCCTTCGGCCAGTTGGGCTTCGGCCACCTTGGTGAACTCGCTCTGCGTTTCCGAGGCGATTTCATACAGGTGACGCGAGTACGCCAGGGTCTTTTCGGCAACCGGCTGCACCAGCGAAGCCTGGATGGCCAGCAGTTCCTGGGCATCCTTGGCGGACAGGGCCTTCTTGGCGTTGTCGACGTTTTCGGCAAAGGTGGCCTTGACCACTTGCAGGTTCAGTTCGACAAGCTTTTCAACGCCTTCGAATGCTTTGGTGGTCAGACCGAACAGGGTTTCCAGATTGGCTTTTTGTGCGGCTGCAACTTGTTCCGGGGTCAGGATCATTGCTGGTCTCCAGTGGTGAACTTCAAGGTCAAGCAAAATAGAAATTAAGCCGCCCGAATGTCAAAGCCATGAACGCGATGTCCTGGCCAGCCCGAGCGATATATTGGTGTGCGGTCGAATCGGACCTCGTAAAAAGCTTTGATGCGCCGCAACAATTCCTATTCTAAGGGCAGAAAAAAGCCTGTCAAGCAGTTTTGCTGCACTGCAAAAGAAATAGCAGACATTGAGCAGACATATGCGTCGTAATGACCACGTATAGGGCGCCAGGCAAGGGTTTATCCCGATGCGGTCACCATGATGCAACGCGGGGAAGGTCTGCTGTTTGATACGTTTTCACGCAATGCGGAACGCGGTGCTACCATCGCAGACTGCCCGGTCGGTAAATGGTCACGCACCGTCACTTCCCGGGAATTTCCCGCCCGATCCTCGCCCGATCCGCCCCGATGCAAGCTTTTTACGCCGATCACTTCGTCCTGCCGCTGCCGCCCGGCCATCGCTTCCCGATGCGCAAGTACAGCATGCTGCGAGACGCCGTGGTGCGTGAGGTGCCGGGCCTGACCCTGCACGAGGCGCCCCGCGCCGACGACGCGGCGCTGGCACTGGCCCATACCGCCGACTACATCGCCGATGTCTCCTCCGGCCGGCTCGATGCCGCCCGTCAGCGCGAGATCGGCTTCCCGTGGTCGCACGAGATGGTGGAGCGATCGCGGCGCTCAGCCGGCGCGACGATGGCCGCCTGCCGCAGCGCGCTGACGGAGGGCATCGCGGTCAACCTCGCCGGCGGTACCCATCATGCCTATGCCGACAAGGGCGGCGGCTTCTGTGTGTTCAACGATGCCGCCATCGCCGCGCGCCAGATGCAGCGCGAAGGGCGCGTAAGCCGCGTGGCGGTGATCGACCTCGACGTGCATCAGGGCAACGGCACGGCGTCGATCCTGCGCGACGACCCGAGCGTGTTCACGCTGTCGCTCCATGGCGAGAAAAACTACCCGTTCCGGAAGGAGGCGAGCGACCTCGACGTCGGCCTGCCGGACGGCTGTGACGACGACACCTACGCGGCTGCGCTGGCTGGCGCGCTGGACACGCTCTACGCGCGCTTCGATCCCGAATTGCTGATTTACCTCGCCGGCGCCGATCCCCATGAGGGCGACCGCCTGGGCCGGCTGCGCCTGACCTTGGCCGGCCTGGCCCGGCGCGACACGCTCGTGTTCGAATCCGCGCTCGCGCGGCGCCTGCCGATGGCCGTGGCAATGGCCGGCGGCTACGGCAACCAGATCGAGGACACCGTGGCCGTGCACACCCAGACCGTGCGGCTGGCCGCGCGCCACCACCAGCGCTACGGCGCCGGGGCGACCGCCGCTGCGGCGGCAGCTTTTTGAGATCGCAACAAATCCCAACAACAACGCCGATGCCGATGAAGCCACAACCGGACACCCGCAGCGCCTACGCGCATTTCCAGCCGATCACCACGCGCTGGATGGACAACGATGTCTATGGCCACGTGAACAACGTTGTTTACTACAGTTATTTCGATACCGTCGTGAACACCTACCTGATCCGCGCGGGCGTGCTGGACATCGAGGCGGGAGAGACCATCGGGCTGGTAATCGAGACGCAATGCAACTATTTCTCGTCGCTGTCGTTCCCGGACACCGTCGTGGCCGGCCTGCGCGTGGCGCGGTTGGGCAACTCGAGCGTGCGCTACGAGGTGGGCCTGTTCTGCAACGACGATGAGGTGGCCGCTGCGCAGGGCCACTTCGTCCACGTCTATGTGGATCGCGCGACACGCCGCCCGGCAGCGCTACCGCCCGCATTGCGCCAGGCGCTGACGCCGCTGGTGCGGCCGAGCGCGGCGTGATCAATAAAACACAATAACCCGGAGACCTTCGAAGCATGTCCAACCATGGCGCTGCCCCCCGCGACACCCTTGAAGTCACCTCCGCCACCGGCGATACGTCCGTGACCGATTCCGCGGCGATCGTCGATCGCGCCATCACCACGCGCCGCTCGATCCGGGCGTTCCTGGATACGCCAGTACCGCGCGAGACCGTCGAGGACATCCTCGCCGTGGCCAGCCGCGCGCCGTCCGGCACCAACACCCAGCCGTGGCGGGTCTACGTGCTCGCGGGCGACGCCAAGGCGCGGCTCTGCGCCGATGTGCTGGCCGCCTATGACGACCCGGAGCGCGACACCAAGTACCGCGAGGAGTATCCGTACTATCCGCGCGAGTGGGTCAACCCGTACCTGGCGCGCCGCCGCAAGGTGGGCTGGGACCTGTACGGCCTGCTGGAGATCAGCCGGGAAGACAAGGCGCGCATGCACGAGCAGCACGCCCGCAACTTCCGTTTCTTCGATGCGCCGGTCGGCCTGATCTTCACGATCGACCGAATCATGGAGCAGGGCAGCTGGCTCGACTACGGCATGTTCCTGCAAAGCATCATGGTGGCTGCGCGCGCCCGCGGGCTAGACACCTGCCCCCAGGCGGCGTTCACGCAATTCCACGGCGTCCTGGCCAGCCAACTGCAGCTGACCGCGAACGAGATGGTGGTGTGCGGCATGTCGCTGGGCTACGCCGATCCGGAGGCGACGGCCAATCAATTGGTCACGGAGCGTGAACCGGTGAGCGGGTTCGCGCGTTTCCTCTCATGACTTCGCGCCGGATTGAGGTTTCCCCTGATGAGGTTTTCACAAAAGCCACCGATATTGATGTTAGGGAAACTGTTTCTTATCTAGGTGCGAAGCGTTGTGCGCAGTTGTCGACAAACAAGTGCAAACGACAATCGCTGGCGCGAGAAATGGCCAATACGGCACATTTCCCGTAATGTGGAATTGTTTGCGAATCGAACTTTAAAGAGCCTTCGTAAGTCTTTAATCTTGCTAACAATTTCTTTATTTCCTAAACTAGCGCCATTCCACCAAATGCCGCGCTGAACAGATCATGTTCCGGTCCCAATCCTTTATTTCCCGACTCTTCAGCATGCCCCTGACCGCCATCGCCACTTCGGCGCTGGTGTCGGTGTCCATGCTGGCCGCGCCGGTGACGTACGCAGCGACGAAGTCGACTGCGACGAAAACCTCGGCCAAAAAGCAGGTAACTGCTTCCAAATCCACTAAAAAGGTCGCAGCCGCGAGCGAGAAACCCTCGTCATCGCGGAAGGTGATCGTGCTGCGCCACGGCAAGAAGACCGTCGTGGCCAGTCGAGCGCAGCCGGTTCGCGCGGCCTTCGTGCCGTCGAAACCGACGCTCGCAGAGTCCATGGGCCTGCGCGATACGGAAGACGCGCTCGCGCTGCGTTCCTCCGTGGCGCTGGTGCTGGACCAGAACACGAACGAAGTCCTGTTCCAGAAAAATCCGACGGCGGTGCTGCCGATCGCCTCGATCACCAAGCTGATGACGGCGCTGGTGGTCATGGACTCGCACCTGCCGATGGACGAAGTGCTGACGGTGAGCGAGGAAGATCGCGACACCGAGAAGCACAGCAGCTCGCGCCTGCGCTTTGGCACGCAGCTGACCCGCCATGAAATGATGCTGCTGGCGCTGATGTCGTCGGAAAACCGTGCCGCTTCGGTGCTGGGCCGCAGCTACCCGGGCGGCCTGCCGGCGTTTGTGGGCGCGATGAACCGCAAGGCGCGCGAACTCGGCATGAACGACAGCCACTTCGTCGATTCGAGCGGCCTGTCGAGCAGCAATGTGTCGAGCGCGATGGACCTGGCCCGCCTGGTCAACGCCGCTTACCGCAACCCGACCATCCGCGAATTCTCGACCCAGACCGAGCATGAAGTGAACGTGCTGGGCCGTCCGCTCCATTACGTGAGCACCAACCGCCTCGTGCGCGGCGGCAACTGGGAGATCGGCCTGCAGAAGACCGGTTTCATCTCGGAAGCCGGCCAGTGCCTGGTGATGCAGGCCCGTGTGAACGATCGCAACGTGGTGATGGTGTTCCTGGACTCCGTGGGCAAGCTGTCGCGCTTTGCCGATGCCACGCGCGTGCGCACGTGGCTTGAGCACCAGCCGTCGGTGCAGGGTCCGCAACGGCCGTTCCCCAACTCCCCAAACCTTACGCAGGGTCCTAGCGCGCCGCACGCGGCGCACGCGATCCTGGCCTCGCAGCAGGCACGCGGCACCTGATTCAGGTAGCCGCCGCCAATTGAAAACGCGCCGCGGGGCAGCCCGTCGGCGCGTTTCTTTTTGGGCGATACGCGCGTGAGGCGCGCTCGTGGCGCGATCAGGCCGACACGGCGTCCGCCACGTAGCCCATGCCGCGCGAGATCTGCAGCGCGGTGTCCCTGAGGTTCTGCAGCCAGCTGTCCTGCAGGCGGTCTGCCGGCGCGGACAGCGACAGCCCGGCCACCAGCCGGCGCGAGTCGTCATAGATGCCGGCCGCGATGCAGCGCACGCCCAGCTCCAGTTCCTCGTTGTCGCGCGCATAGCCGTTGGTGCGCACCCAGCTCAGTTCGCGCTCCAGCTTGGCGATGTCCGTGATCGACGTGCCCGTATGCCCGGCCAGCCCAGTGCGCGTGGCATAGCTGCGCACGCGCCCGGCCTCGTCGGCAGCCAGGAACAGCTTGCCGACCGAGGTCAGGTGCAGCGGGGCGCGGCCGCCGATGGCGCGCACCACCTGCATGCCCGAGCGCTCGCTGTAGGCGCGCTCGATATAAACGATCTCATCGCCCTGACGCACCGACAGGTTCACGGTCTGCCCGGTGACGCGGTGCAGCGCGCGCATCGGTGCGAGTGCGGCATCACGCACAGAGAGCCGCGCCTTTACGAGATTCCCGAGTTCCAGCAAGCGCATGCCGAGCCGATAGCTGCCGGGGTCCGAGCGATCCACGAAACGGCACGCCACCATGTCATTGAGAATGCGGTGCGCCGTGGACGGATGCAGGCCGGTGGCCAGCGACAACTCCTTGAGACTGACGGGATCCGCGTGTTGGGCGAGCGCATCCAGCAACGTCATCATGCGTTCGATGACCTGGATCGAGGTCTTGCCGGGTGCCTTGTCTGCTTCTGCCATAGGAGGAAATGTTGCCGTGCGGCAAATTAAGCGTTTGCCTGATTCTATCTCGCATTGTGAAAATTTCAATAGGTGAAATGCAATTACCGAGATTCCCTTCCAGTGGTGGCGCCGCTTTCGCATGAGCGGCATTGCGCGCGGCGATGAACAAGTTTGCGGCGCGTGCTGCCCGCAGCGGCGCGGTGGGGGCGCATAATTGCGAGGTTTCGGGTCTGGATAAAAGGAAGCGATGCGAATCGGACTGTTCGCCACCTGTCTGGTGGACCTCATGCGCCCGGAGATCGGGTTTTCGGTGCTGAAGCTGCTGGAATCGGCGGGTTATGAGGTCATGGTGCCCGAGGCGCAGACCTGCTGCGGGCAGCCCGCGTACAACTCGGGCGAGCGCGCCGTCTCGCGCGATCTGGCCGAAAAATTCCTGCGTGAGTTCGAGATGTTCGACTACGTGGTGATCCCCTCCGGTTCCTGCGGCGGCATGGTCCGCGCGCACTACCAGGACCTGCTGCGCGACGACCCCGAACTCCACGGCCGTTACGAGCGCCTGCGCGAACGCGTCTACGAACTGACCGATTTCCTGGTCAACGTGGCCAAGATCGAGACCGTCGACTCGGCATTTTCCGGCCACGTCACCTATCACGACTCCTGCTCCGGTCTGCGCGAACTCGGCGTCAAGCAGCAGCCGCGCGCGCTGCTCGGCAAGCTGCCCGGCGTGCAGTTGACCGAGATGAAGGATTGCGAGGCCTGCTGCGGCTTCGGCGGCACGTTCTCGGTGAAATACGGCAATATCTCGACGGCCATCGTCGACGAGAAATGCGCCAACATCCAGGCCAGCGGCGCTGATGCCGTGGTGCTGGGCGACCTTGGCTGCATGCTCAATATCGAAGGCCGGCTGCGCCGGTCCGGCGATACGCGCACCCGCGTGCTGCACATCGCGCAGGTCCTGGCGGGCGACGCCTGATCGATCGAACCTCGGCAAAATACGATGCAAGTCCACAGCATGGAATTCAAGGCGCGGGCCGGGCAGAAGCTCGCCGACCAGCGCCTCCAGCAGAACCTCAAGAAACTGTCGACGAAGTTCGTGACCGCGCGGGCCGATGCGATCCGCGACATCGACTTCGACGCCACGCGCGCCGCGCTCAAGGAGCGCCGCAACCGCGCGCTGGAAAACCTCGACGTCTGGCTCGCCAAGTTTGAAGAAAACGCGACCAGGCGCGGCGCCACGGTGCTGTTCGCCGAGACCACTGCCGACGCAGCCCGTCTGGTGGCCGAAATCGCGCAGAAGCATGGTGTGAAGAAGGTCATCAAGAGCAAGTCGATGGTGACCGAGGAGATGCGCCTGAACCAGGTGCTGGGCGAGATGGGCGTGCAGAGCATCGAGACCGACCTGGGCGAGTACATCCTCCAGATCAACGATGCCGAGCCGCCGTCGCACATCATCGCGCCCGTGATCCACAAGGACAAGGACGAGATTGCCGACCTGTTCGCCAAGGTGCACCACAAGCCGCGCCTGACCGACATCCCGCAGATGACCCGCGAAGCGCGCGAGGTGCTGCGCCCCGAGTTCCTGTCCGCCGACATGGGCGTGACGGGGGGTAACTTCATCATCGCCGAGACGGGCTCGGTGGCCGTGGTGACCAACGAGGGCAACGAGGGCATGTGCACGGTCATGCCGCGCGTGCACGTGGCCGTTACCGGCATCGAGAAGGTGCTGCCGACGCTGGAGGACCTGGCCACGGTGATGCGGCTGCTGCCGCGCTCGGCCACCGGGCAGGCGATCTCCAACTACTTTTCGCTGCTGACGGGCCCGCGCGCCGAGGGCGAGCGCGACGGCCCCGAGCATATGTACTTCGTGATCGTCGATGGCGGCCGGAGTGGCCTGATCGGCGGCGAATTCCAGGAGATGCTGCGCTGCATCCGCTGCGGCGCCTGCATGAACCACTGCCCGGTGTACCAGAAGATCGGCGGCCATGCCTATGGCTGGGTCTACCCGGGACCGATGGGCAGCGTGCTGACGCCAAGTTATGTCGGCCTCGCCAATGCCATCGATCTGCCGCAGGCCGCCACACTTTGCGGCGAGTGCAACAGAGTGTGTCCCGCCTCGATCCCGCTGTCCGACCTGCTGCGCAAGCTGCGCGAGAAGCAGATGGAACGCGGCCTGCGCCCGTGGCAGGAGCGCCTGTCGCTGCAGGTCTGGGGCTATGTGGCGCGCCGCCCGGCGCTCTACGCCTTCGCCACGCGCATGGGCGCGCGTCTGCTGGCGCGGATGGGGGGCCGGAATCGGCTGATTGCCAGCCTGCCGATGGCGGGCAAGGGCTGGACCGACTCGCGTGACATGCCCGCGCCGAGCGGCCGGACCTTCCGCGAGTTGTACAAGGAGAGGAGGGCGCGCGCATGAGTACGCACCAGGACAACCAGCGCGCGCTGAACGCGATGCGCGAGGCTTTGGCCAGCCATGTGGCCGGCACCATGCCGGTGGCGGACCTCGTCGGCGCATGGCGCGCGGCGGCCACGTCGCTGACGCTGCCGCCGGTATTCGGTCAGGCGATGGAGGAGTTGCTGCGCCGCCTGGAGATGTCGGCGGTGTTCGCGCAGGATAGCTGCTCGTTCTCGAGCACGGCCGTCACGGACCAGCTCAAACGCTGGCTGGACAAGGCCGAGGCGTCGTAAGCGTCGTAAGCGTCGTAAACGACAACGGCCGGGGAGCGCCCCCGGCCGTTATTCCATCCCGTTCGACTTAGCTCAGCAGCAGCGCGTCGTCATCCAGCTGCTCGTGCCGGGTCTGCTCGAACATCCGCAGCAGGTCGGGCACGTCGAGGCCCTTGCGTTGGTCGCCCGACACATCGAGCACCACCTGCCCCTGGTGCAGCATCACCGTGCGATCGCCGTAGTCCAGCGCCTGGCGCATCGAGTGCGTCACCATCATCGTCGTCAGCTTGCTTTCCGAGACGATGCGCGCGGTCAGTTCCAGCACGAAGGCGGCGGTTTTCGGGTCCAGCGCGGCCGTGTGCTCGTCGAGCAGCAGGATGCGCGACGGCTGGAGCGACGCCATCAGCAGGCTCACCGCCTGCCGCTGGCCGCCGGACAGCAGGCCGATCCGGTCCGTCAGACGATTCTCCAGCCCGAGGTTCAGCAGCCGCAGCTTGTCGCGGAACAGCTCGCGCGACGCCTTGTTCAGCGCCGGGCGGAAGCTGCGCCGCGAGCCGCGCGCCATGGCCAGCGCCATGTTTTCCTCGATGGTCAGCGCCTCGCAGGTGCCGGCCATCGGGTCCTGGAACACGCGGGCCACCAGATGGGCGCGGTCCCAGGCGGGCTGCCGGGTCACGTCGATGTCGTCGATGGTGATGCGGCCGCTATCCACCATCTGGTCGCCGCTGACGGCGTTCAGGAAGGTGGACTTGCCGGCGCCGTTGGAGCCGATCACGGCCACGAACTGGCCGCTCGGGATCTCCAGGTTCAGGCCGCGCAGCGCGCGGTTCTCGATCGGCGTGCCGGGGTTGAAGGTCAGCTTCAGGTCTTGTGCGCGCAACATCTCAGGCACCTCCGTTCTTGCGGCCAAACAGCTTCTTGCGCGTCGCCGGTAGCACCAGCGCCAGCGTCACCAGCGCCGCCGTCACCAGATTCAGATCCTGCGCCTTGAGGCCAATGAACTCCGTGTTCAGCGCCAGCGCGATGAAGAATCGGTACAGGATGGCGCCCAGCACCACGGCCAGCGTCACATAGACCAGACGCCGCGCCGGCAGGATGGTCTCGCCGATGATCACGGCGGCCAGGCCGATCACGATGGTGCCGATGCCCATCGAGATGTCGGACCCGCCCTGGGTTTGCGCGAACAGCGCGCCGGCCAGCGCCACCAGCCCGTTGGAGAGCGCCATGCCGGCCAGCGTGGCACGGCCCGTAGGCACGCCCTGCGACCGCGCCATGCGCGGATTGGCACCGGTGGCGCGCATCGCCAGGCCCAGTTGCGATGAGAAGAACCAGTCCAGGCCGACCTTCGCCACGATCACCACCACCAGCAGCACCAGCGGGCGCAGCAGGTAGTCGGGCAGCCACTCGGGCTGGAGCACCGTGAACAGGGTCGGCTCGGTAATCAGCGGCACATTCGGGCGACCCATGATGCGCAGGTTGACCGAGTACAGCGCGATCATCATCAGGATACTGGCCAGCAGGTCCATGATCTTGAGCCGTACGTTGAGCCAGCCGGTGATCCAGCCGGCCACCGCGCCGGCCGCGATGGCGGCGAGCGTGGCCAGGAAGGGGTCCTGGCCGGCGGAGATCAGCGTGGCCGCCACGGCGCCGCCGAGCGGAAAGCTGCCATCGACGGTGAGATCGGGGAAGTTGAGGATGCGGAACGAGATCAGCACCCCGAGGGCCACGAGGCTGAAGATCAGGCCGATCTCCAGGGCGCCCATAAGGGAAAAGAGGGACATGGGGAAATCCTGTTGCGGGGGACCGGCCGGGCTGTCGCGCGGCGGGTAGGCGGCGCGTGCGCTGCGGTCCGGAGGCCCCGGCCGGCCGGATAGGCCGGGCCGGGGCCGGAGAGCGTCAGGCCGCGCAACCCCTCGGGGGCGGCGCGGCCCGTTGCGGGTCTTACTTGATGACGGTCTTGGCTTCCTTGACCAGTTCCGGCGCCAGCGTCACGCCTTGCTTGGCGGCGGCGCTGGTGTTCACGAACAGTTCGAGGTTGTCCGAGGTCTGCGAGGCAATCGCGCCGGGCTTCTCGCCCTTCAGGATGCGCACGACGACCTTGCCGGTCTGGTGGCCCAGGTCGCTGTAGTTGATGCCCAGCGCGGCCACGGCGCCACGCTTCACGCTGTCCGTGTCAGCGGCCACCAGCGGAATCTTCGACTCGTTGGCCACCTTCACCAGCGCCTCGTAGGCCGAGACCACGTTGTTGTCGGTGTTCGTATAGATCACATCGACCTTGCCGATCAGGCTCTTGGCAGCCGGGCCGATGTCCACGGTACGCGGCGCGGCGGCTTCCTTGAGCGTCAGGCCCTGCTTGGCCAGCAGTTCCTTCAGTTCCTTGACCACCACCACCGAGTTGGCTTCACCGGGGTTGTAGACCATGCCGACGGTCTTGACCTTGGGCACCACGCGCTGGATCAGGGCCACCTGCTTGTCCAGCGGCAGCTTGTCCGAGACCCCGGTCACGTTGGTGCCAGTAGCGCCCCAGCCCTTGACCAGCTGGGCGGCCACGGGATCCGTCACGCCCGAATACACCACCGGCACCGTCTTGGTGGCGGCCACCACGGCCTGTGCGGACGGCGTGGCGATGGCGACGATCGCGTTCGGCTGGTCGCCGACGAACTTCCGGGCGATCTGCGCGGCCGTGCCGGTGTTGCCCTGCGCGCTCTGGTATTCCCACTTCAGGTTCTTGTCGGCGTCGTAGCCGGCAGCCTTCAGTTCGGCGCGCACGCCGTCGCGAATGGCGTCGAGTGCCGGGTGATCGACAATCGACAGCACTTTCACGGTCTGGGCCTGCACGGCGCCGCCGTACAGCACGGACAGGGCGACCACGCCGCCGAGAATCGTTTGGGTGGATGCCTTGAGGCGCGACTGAAGACGCTGCATGTAATTGTTCTCCCCCGAGGGTTCGGTACTTTGGAAGCCTGCGAGGATACCATTTTCGGGGCTCTCGCGGCTCCCTTTTAGTGCACCGGTCGGCCATATCCTGCTGTTAAACGCCTCGGGGGACAAGGCGTGCCGCAAATTATTGCGCCAGAAAGCCGATTATCGAGAATGTGTTGCGGTGCAGCATCCTCAGCCGGCAACGGGGTGGCGCAACGCGGCGGCACAGTCACGCACCAGAGAGGGGCCGCGATAGATCAGGCCGCTGTAGACCTGGACCAACTGCGCGCCGGCATCGATCTTCGCGCGCGCGTCGGCGCCGCTGAAGATGCCACCCACGCCGACGATCGGCAGGGCATCGCCCACCACGGCGCGCAGGGCGCGCACCACGCGGGTGGAGGATTCGAAGACCGGACGTCCCGAGAGGCCGCCCGCTTCCTCGGCATGGGGCAGGCCCTGGACCGCCTCGCGCGAAATCGTGGTGTTGGTGGCAATCACCCCGTCGATGCCGTGCCGCACGAGCGCATCGCCGATATTGCCGATCTGGTCGTCGTCGAGGTCCGGGGCAATCTTCAGGGCCAACGGCACGTAGCGCTTGTGCTGCTCGGCCAGGCGCT
Organism: Cupriavidus sp. 10L43_2; assembly: GCF_056395265.1. Taxonomy (NCBI): domain Bacteria; kingdom Pseudomonadati; phylum Pseudomonadota; class Betaproteobacteria; order Burkholderiales; family Burkholderiaceae; genus Cupriavidus; species Cupriavidus sp. 10L43_2. The sequence continues at coordinate 500,191 of NZ_JBFTJE010000002.1, read as the reverse complement.
GCTGGGCGGTCTTCAGCGTGGAGAGCAGGCTGTCCAGCTCGCTGGCGCCCTGCAACTGGCGCAGGTTCTTGGTATTCGGCGACGAGATGTTCACCGTCACATAGCTCGCGTGCGGATAGACGCGCTCGAGGCAGTAGAGGTAGTCGTCAGCCGCGCGCTCGATCGGCGTATCGGCGTTCTTGCCGATATTGAGACCCAGCACGCCACCCTCGGCCTTCCAGCGCGACGCCTGGACGTTGGCCACGAAGGCATCCACGCCGCCATTGTTGAAGCCCATGCGGTTGATCAGCGCATCGGCCTGCGGCAGCCGGAACATGCGCGGACGCGGGTTGCCGGGCTGCGCGCGCGGCGTGACCGTGCCCACCTCGATAAAACCGAAGCCGAACGCGGCAAGGCCGTCGATGTACGCGCCATCCTTGTCGAGACCGGCCGCCAGCCCCACGGGGTTCGGGAAGCGCACGCCCATGACGGTGCGCGGATCGGCGGCGATGGTGTTGCCAAGGCAGCCGGCCAGGCCCATGCGCTGCGCGCGCATGAGGTTGTTCAGCGTGAAATGGTGGGCATCCTCCGCATCCATGGAGAACAGGGCGGGGCGAAACAGGGGATAGAGCGCGTTGAGCACGGGGAGGGGGCGCGGCCGGGGCCGGCGCGAAGTCGGTACCAGGGCGGCATTGTAGCGTGCGGCAGGCGCTACTCCTGGGCGGGCCCCGGTTGGGGTGGGGCGGCTGACGTGGTGACGGGCGCGGTGGCCTCGTCGTCGAACGGATGCCACTGGTTGCCCGTGAGCACCTGGAGCGGCCGGAAGCGCGCCTTGTAGGCCATCTTGCGGCTGTCGGCGATCCAGTAACCCAGGTAGAGGTGCGGCAGGCCCAGCTCGCGGGTCTGGTTGATCTGCCAGAGGATGTTGTAGGTGCCGTAGCTCGCGCCGACGGCCATCGGGTCATAGAAGGTGTAGACCGACGACAGGCCGTCATCGAGCACATCGATCATGCTGACCATGCGCAGGCGGCCCGCCTCGGGCGAGCCCGGCGGTTCGCGGAACTCCACCAGCCGCGAGTTCACGCGGCTTTGCAGCAGGAACTGCTCGTACTGGTCCCGGCTGTCCTGATCCATGCCGCCGCCTGCGTGGCGCATCGACTGATAGAGCAAATACAGCGCGTAATGCTCCTCGACGTAGGTCAGCGGCGCCACCAGCGCCTGCAGGTTCTCGTGCTGGCGCCAGGCGCGGCGCTGGCTGCGGTCCGGACCGAACTGGTCCACCAGCACGCGGCACGGCGTGCAGGCGCGGCATTCGTCGCAATAGGGGCGATAGGTGAAGATGCCGCTGCGGCGGAAGCCGGCGCGCACCAGCCGGGAGTAGACATCGGCATTGATCAGGTGCGCGGGCGTGGCCACCTGCGAGCGCGCCATGCGGCCATCGAGATAGCTGCAAGCGTAGGGCGCCGTTGCGTAAAACTGCAACGCGGAGAGCGGAAGTTCCTTCAGCTTGCTCATGGCTCGCTCATGACAAAAAGACGGAGGCGGCGGACACCGCGTGGCAGCATCCTGTCTGGCAGTCTATCAGAGCAAGCCGGGCGGCGTGTGCAACGCGGTGCAGATCCGCTGGCGTTGCAATGATGGGGCGAAGGTCATATACTGGCCAGACCGCTTGAGAGGCGTCCCACTTATGGCAATCAGAGCCGGACAGTCGTGTCTCTCAGGCGGTTTTTCTTTTGTGCGCCACCGTCATGGTGGGCATGTCGCCACGTTCGCTGGCCCCCTCCCAAAGCAGTAGCCCCTTCGCGCGCCACACGCGCTCGAAATCCCTGTCTTCCTTCGCATAGATGCTCGCGAGCTCGTTGCAACGGGCGCGGCCGATTTGCTTGTCCGCATGCAGGATGGCAACGAGCGGGCCCAGATGAATGGTGTCGAAGGACAGCACTACCGCGTTCACATCATGCGGACGGGTGTGTGACCTGAAGATCGCCTTGGGTGCCAGCAGGGTGCCATATATCCCTTCCAGAAATCGCCGCGGCACGTTGTGCCGGAACAGCATTTTCTCGACATTGGCGACCTTCACGGCCAGCGGAAGGTCCGGGAAGCCAAGCTCCAGATAGCGGCGCGGCGTGTTGCCGAGCCGGATGGCGAGCCCCATTACCGTGTTGGCCTTGTCGGTCAGCAGCGTGGCACAGGTGGTCTTGAGAACGAGATCGTAATTGGGGTCTTTCATCCGGCAGGTGAACGGCAAGACACGCGAAGTAGCGAGTGTCTGCCCACCTGCCTTCAGGCGGATTTGCGCTGCGTCAAATAGCTGGCGCCCAGCGCGCCAGTACCGACTTGTCAAACTGCCACGGCGCGATGTCGGGCTGGGCGGTGGCGGCCCGGACGTGGGCGACGAAGTCCGCGCGCGGGATCGGGCTGGCGCCGAGGGAGGCCAGGTGGTCAGTTTCCTGCTGGCAGTCGATCATCGTCACGCCGTGCTGGTCGAGGAAGGCACAGAGTGCGGCCAGGGCGATCTTGGAGGCGTCCGTGCGCTGCGCGAACATCGACTCGCCATAGAACATGCGGCCCAGCGCCACGCCGTAGAGGCCGCCCACGCGCTCGCCCTGGTACCAGCTTTCCACGGAGTGGGCGCGGCCGGCGCGGTGCAGGGCGCCGTAGGCGTTGACGATGTCGTCGGTGATCCACGTGCCGAACTGGCCGTCGCGCGCGGTCATGGCGCAGGTGCGCATCACGGCGATGAAATCGTCGTCAACGCGGATTTCCCAGTCCGGGTCACGCAGGGTACGGCGCAGCGTCTTGCGCAGGGTGGCCGAGACCTTGAGCGCCTGCGGAGCCAGCACCATGCGCGGGTCGGTGCTCCACCAGAGCACCGGCTGTCCTTCGGAATACCAGGGGAAGATGCCTTGCCGGTAGGCCAGCAGCAGCCGCTGCGGCGAGAGTTCGCGACTGGCGGCGAGCAGGCCGGGCGCATCGCTGGCCGGGCCGAGCGCCCGCTCGACAGGCGGAAACGGGTCCTGTGGGTCCAGCCAGGTGATCATGGGGCGGGCAGGGCGTTGCCCGCGTTCAGGGGGTAACGGGCGGTGTGGCGGGCGACGTGGCCGGTGACACCTCGGTCGCTGGCAGCGGCGTGGCACGGCTGGTCAGCGGCCGCATCGGCTTGTCGATGTCCAGGCTGTGCAGCCGGAAGCTGCCATCGGCGATCCGGCCCGCCGCGCGGTCGGCGAAGAAGCAGCGCAGCGTGTGGATGACGGTGGGGAAGGCCAGGTCGTCCCAGGGCACATCGGCTTCATCGACCAGCTTGACCTCGAGGCTTTCCTCGCCCGGGGCGATGTCCAGGTCCTGCAGCGTCGCCAGGTAGAACAGATGCACCTGGTGCACGTGCGGCACGTTGAGAATCGAGAACAGTTCGCCCACTTCCACGCGGGCGCCGGCTTCCTCGAGGGTCTCGCGCGAGGCGGCCTGGGCCGTGGTCTCGGCAATCTCCATGAAGCCGGCCGGCAGCGTCCAGAACCCGTAGCGGGGCTCGATGGCGCGCTTGCAGATCAGGATCTTGTCTTCCCAGACGGGGATCGTGCCCACGACGTTGCGGGGATTGACATAGTGGATGGTGCCGCAGCCGTCGCATACGCTGCGCGGGCGATTGTCGCCTTCGGGTACGCGCAGGACAACCGCATGACCACAGTTCGAGCAGAATTTCATGAGGGGCGTCCGGGAGGAATGGCGCCAAGTGTATCACCGCGCCGCCCGGCCGCTGCGGGCGCGATGTGCGCTCCTGGGGCGCACATCGCGCTGCCTCGGAGGGAGGTGGCTACTTGCGCTGAGTTGCCTTCGCGCCCCCCGTCGCGCCCGGGCTGGCGGTCGGCACCCAGTCCTCGGGGCGGTCTGGCGGCACGATGTCCGCCTTGCCCTTCCTGGGGTCCGGCAGGTTGACCGGCGCGGGCCGGTCGTTGCGGTGGCCCTTGGCGCCGTGTGCCGGCTTCTGGGCCGCCGGCTTGGCCGAGGTTTCGGCGAGGGCCGCGCCGCCCGCCAGCGTGGCACAGGCCGCCGTGCAAGCCGCCGCCCAGATCGCCATCGATTTCGCGCTACGCATGGTCATGTTGGGTTCTCCTTCCGTTGCGTGTGAGAAGCACCCTACGGACCTCGGGCGTCCGCCGCCATGGATTGACCTGGCGATGTGATGCAAGGTGCATCCTCGGCGCCATGAACATGATCGACATCAAGTCTGTGGCGATTACGCCCCCTGCGACCTCGCCTGAACGGACCGCGATGCCTACCATCGGCCGCTCCTTTCCAACGCGGAGCAGAAAGATGAGAACAAGACACGTGGTGCGGTTGAGCGCAACCGCCCTGGCCCTGGCCATGTTCGTGGGGACGAGCATCCCCGCCATGGCCGTGACGGCGGCGAAGGAGAATGCCGCCACCCGCAGCAAGCCCCGGCCCAATCCCTTCCTCGCTGCAGAGGCGTACGCGGTGACTCATTTCGACCCCGCTCAGACCGATGTGATGCCTTACGCGCTCCCGCGCGGCACCTTCCATGTCGATCTGCGCAAGGCCCCACGCGTGCAGGCCGGGCCGATCAGCATCATGACCCTGGCCACGCCGTCGCCGCGCTATATGTGGGCGGCCTCGTCGGGCGGGGTTTCCTATGTGGATGTCAGCGATGGCGGCTGGCGCGAGGTGGCCAGGCTGCCCGATCCAGACGCGAGGCCGCTGCCCGCCGGCCTGCTCGACAAGATCCTCGCCGAACCGCTGGACGATGTCGCGCGCGTGGAGAAGGCGGTCAAGACCGACCTGGCGCTCGACCGCAAACGGATCAGCGCCAATATCTATGTGGTGTCCGGCAAGGATGGCGTGCTGTATGCGACCAATCGCTCCGCGGTCCGCGCCTATGGACTGGTCGATCCGAAGCGCCCGGAAGCGGGCATCAAGCTATTGCGGACGATCGATCTCAAGGATCGCCTGACGGCGGTGGAGAATGCCGGCGGCGTGATGCTGAACATGACATATGACGGCCATCTGGTGGTGGGCGCCGCGCAGTCCATCCGCGTGCTCGACCGCGACTTCAAGCCCGTCGGCGATGCGTTCCAGTTCCCGGAAGGCGAGATCGTCTCCAACGCGATGGCGGTCGACGAGAAGAACGGCATCTATATCGCCTCCGACAAGGTGATGCGCAAGCTTGTGTGGACCGGGAAGACGCTCTCCCGCGATGCCGCGCACGGCGCCTGGGAATCGGCCTATGACTCGGGCCAGACGCCGATGCCCAGCGTGAAGTTCGGCACCGGCACGGGCTCCACGCCGACCCTGATGGGCTTCGGCGACGATGCGGACAAGCTGGTGGTCATCACCGACGGCTCTGACCGCATGAAGCTGGTGGCCTTCTGGCGCGACGAGATCCCGGCCGGCTTCACGCAGCGGCCCGGCACGAAGTCGAACCGCATCGCCGATCAGATTCAGGTCACCTGCGGGCTGCCCGCCAGCACGCCCTACGTCCAGTCCGAGCAATCGGTGGTGGCGCTGGGCTATGGCGCGTTCGTCGTGAACAACATCCGGCCGAAGGGTGTGGCGGATCGACTGGTCGATGTGCTTGCGGGCGGCCCGGCGCTGACGCCGGCGGCGGGCGCGGAGCGCTTCGAGTGGGATACGAAGACCAAGGCGTGGCGCTCGGTGTGGACGCGCAACGATGTGGTGTCCACGAGCATGGTGCCGACCGTGAGCGGTCCGTCGCGGATCGTGTTCGTGAACGGCTATACCAAGGCGGACGGCTGGGAAGTGACTGGCATGGACTGGGAAACCGGCAAGACAGTCCATCGCTCGATCTTCGGTCAGGACAATCTGGGTAACGGCGCCTATGCACTGATCCAGTCCTTGCCGAATGGCGACCTGCTGTTCAACAGCATCGGCGGCCCGACGCGTGTGAAGTACCAAGCGACCGCCAAGTAAGAGCGGCGGCCGGAAAACAAAAAACCCGCCTGATTGGGCGGGTTTTCTTGTTGCAGCGTGTTCTGCTGCGTATTCGTTCCGGCGGTTGGTTGCGGGGGCAGGATTTGAACCTGCGACCTTCGGGTTATGAGCCCGACGAGCTGCCAGACTGCTCCACCCCGCGTCCGTCGAAGAGCTGAGAGTATATGACAACCGTTTGCGCAATGCAACACCTTTGCCTCTCGCTTCTGATGAGTGCCGTGCAACCGGCACCCATCTTTCCGTTAGAGCACGCGAAGGGGTCCGTGGTTCAGGTCGATTTCGGGGTTTCGGTTGTGCGCTGCCACAGCGTCGCTTCGAACTCGAAGCTGTCGCGCTGCTGCAGGTCGTCGCGTTGCCAGATCACGCGGTCGGGGCGCACGGTCAGCATCCACGTGGTGGTGGCGAGCGGGTTCGGCTGGTCGAACGCGCGTGGCGTCAGCACCGCTGCGCACGGGCCGCGCTCGGGGTCGCGCACGGAGGTGTAGCGGATCAGGCCCAGCCCGGCTTCTCGCGCCAGACGGCCGAAGTCCTGGCAGGGCGCGTGGTCGTCGGGATCGGTCCAGCGCGGGTCATCGTGGAACGGGGCGGCGTCCAGCGCCACGCCGTCGGTCTTCACGCTGACCTGGAACAGCGTCTGCGCGCGGGCGTCGATGCGGGGCAGCGCGGGGCTGTCGAGCAGAAAGCGCCAGCGCCAGTAGCCCAGTTCGGCACAGGCTGTGCGAATGGCGTCGGCGCCATAGAACACGCCCGGGTCCTGTCCGCCGCGAAAGCGCGAGCCCCAGGGCGAGGGGGGATAGCGGAAGGGCGTGAAGATCAGATAGTGGAGGTGGCGCGCGTCGGGGGGTACTGCGGGTTTGCCGGCGTCGAGCACGGCTTCGAGCACGGCCTGTTCCTCGAGGCTGTCCACCAGGGGCATGGTCGAGACCACATGCTGGGCCTCCACCGCCCGCCACAGTTTGAGCGCGAACGGCTTGCGCTCAGATGCGACCGCGGGTGGCGTCCAGGTAGTGAACGACACGTACGAGCCCTTCAGTCGTGCGAATCAGCTCGAGCGGCTTGCCGCCAAGCGAGAGGTTGTCATGGGTGAGCCACAGCCGCGCCTGCTCGTCGTGGCCGAGGATGGCATCGAGCGAGCGGAACAGGCGCACGAACAGCACGCCGAACTCCCACTCCTTGCGGTGCGCATCGAGCACATAGCCGCCGGACGCCATGCGCGAGACCGACGCCGTGCTGATGCCCAGCACGCTGGCCACGATGGCCTGGCTGATGCCAAGAAAGCCGGCCGCGCGCATCACGGCCTTGGTGAGCGTGGCGCCGGGGTTCACGCCGCCGGCGGGCTCGGTGTCCGGAATCTGATGAGATTGCATCGCCTTTGCTCCTTTCTTGGGAAACATTATAGGCGGTGTATTTCAGAAGGAAAGGCCGTGACATAGGCTGTGGAGTGCCTAATACGTCTCAATGTGGAGCCGTCCCTCCGCGCGCAGCGTGGCCTCCAGGTCCGTCCAGGACTGGCCCGCCGCCGCGCAGACCTCGCCGAAGGCGGCCAGCACGCCTTCCTCCATCCCCTTCAGGCCGCAGATGTACACATGGCCATGGGGGTCGGCAAGCAGCGCGGCCACCTGCGGGCTGGCTTCGCGGATCGCATCCTGCACATAGCGGCGCGGCATCTCGGCATCGCGCGAGAAGGCGAAGTGAATGTCGAGGAAGTCCTTGGGCAGCTTCAGCAGCGGGCCGAAATAGGGCAGTTCACGCTGGTTGCGCGCGCCGAAGAACAGCAGGCGGCGCCCATCGAAACTCGCCATATTGCGACGCATCCGCTCGGTCATCGCCCGCATCGGTGCGGAGCCGGTGCCCGTGCAGATCATCATCACGCTGGCCTCGCGATGGTTGGGCATCAGGAAAGTACTACCGAAGGGGCCGACGACCTGCACCGTGTCGCCCTTGGCCAGGTCGCACAGGAAGTTCGACGCCACGCCGCGTACCGGCTGCCCGTCGTGGTCCTGGTCCACGCGCTTCACGGTCAGCGCGAGGTTGTTGTAGCCGGGGCGCTCGCCGTCGCGCGGGCTGGCCACCGAGTACATGCGGATGTAGTGCGGCTTGCCCGACGCATCGGTGCCGGGCGGCACGATGCCGATGGCCTGCCCCTCCAGCACCGGGAAGAACTGGTTGCCGAAGTCGAGCACGATGTGATGGATGTCGCTCGACGCCTCTTCGGCCGTCAGCCGATAGTTGCCGGCCACCGTGGCCGACACCGGCGCGCGCACACCGTGCAGGTTGATATAGGGATGCGCGGCCGACCATGGCGCCTTGGGCGAGGTATGCCGGCTGGTCTCCACGGCCTGCACGTCGGTGGCGGGCGCCTTGCCAGTGCCGGCGGCGGCCTGGGCCAGGGCCTCGGCGGCCGTGGCGGTGGCGGACGTCGCCGCGTCGATCTCGGCCTCGGGCAGCGGCACCTCGGCTGGCAGCTCGTCCCAGAGCAGTTGGGCGTCGATCGGATAGGCCTCGCCGCGCAGCATCGTGCGCCAGTTGTCGATGGCGCCCGTGGGGCAGGGCGACAGGCACGCGTTGCAGCCGTTGCAAACCTCGGCCTTGACCACGTAGTTGCGGTCGTCGTGGGTGATGGCGTCGATCGGGCAGGTGTCTTCGCAGGTGTTGCAGCGAATGCAGATTTCCGGATCGATCAGGTGCTGCTTGATGATGTCGGGGGCGCCCATGTCGGCCTCTTATCCAGTGATTCAGCGATCTAGTTGAAACGGACGTATTCGAAATCCACCGGCTGGCGGTTCACGCCCACCGCCGGCGGGGCGATCCAGTTGGCGTAGCGGCCCGGCTCCACCACGCGGCCCATCAGCGAGGCCACGAAGGCGCGGTCCGCGTCGGTGGCCAGCCAGGTGTCCGCGTTGGCCTGCCAGGCGGCTTCGCTCAGCACCTCGCCGGTCGGCGAGACATGCACATTGGCGAAGGTGCCGATCTTGCGGTTGAACGCCTTGTGCGGCACGGTCAGCCGGAACGGAATGCCGGCCTTCTCGATCACCTTGTTCCAGCGCGCCACGCCGCCGACCGAATCCTTGATGTAGTCGTCGCGCAGCACCTCGTTCAGGGCGTTGAGCATCGGCACCTCGCGCTCGGCCAGCTTGCCGTCGCGCACGTCGAGGATCCGGTACACGTCGCCCTTGAGCACGTGGTCGTCGCCGCGCTTGCCTTCCTCGAAGCGGCCCTTCAGCCCGGCGCTGTAGAAGGTGGCCGCGTTGGAGGACTGGTCGGCGCCGAACAGGTCGATCGTCACGCTGTAGTGGAAGTTCAGGTAGCGCTGGATGGTCTCCAGGTCGATCACGCCGGCGGCGCGCACGTCGGCCGGGTCCTGGATGTCGCGCTCGCGCATGACCTCGCAGGTACGCTGGATCACGCGCGAGACGCCGCTTTCGCCCACGAACATGTGATGGGCTTCCTCGGTCAGCATGAAGCGCGTGGTGCGCGCCAGCGGGTCGAAGCCGGACTCGGCCAGCGCGCAGAGCTGGAATTTGCCGTCGCGGTCCGTGAAATAGGTGAACATGAAGAAGGCGAGCCAGTCCGGCGTGCGCTCGTTGAAGGCGCCCAGGATGCGCGGATTGTCCTCGTCGCCCGAGCGGCGGCCCAGCAGCGCCTCGGCTTCCTCGCGGCCGTCGCGGCCGAAGTGGCGGTGCAGCAGGTAGACCATCGCCCAGAGGTGGCGGCCTTCCTCCACATTGACCTGGAACAGGTTGCGCAGGTCATAGAGCGACGGCGCGGTCAGGCCCAGGTGGCGCTGCTGCTCCACGGACGCCGGCTCGGTATCGCCCTGCGTGACGATGATGCGGCGCAGATTGGCGCGGTGTTCGCCCGGCACTTCCTGCCACGCGGCCTGCCCCTTGTGCTCGCCGAAGTGGATCTTGCGCTCGGCGTCCGCCGGTTGCAGGAAGATGCCCCAGCGGTAGTCGGGCATCTTCACATGGTCGAAGTGAGCCCAGCCGGACGGGTCCACCGAGACCGCCGTGCGCAGGTAGACATCGTAATTGTGCGAGCCATCGGGGCCCATGTCGCGCCACCAGTCGAGGAAGGCGGGCTGCCAGTGCTCCAGCGCGCGCTGCAGGGCGCGGTCATCGGAGAGGTTCACGTTGTTCGGAATCTTCTGGCTGTAGTCGATGCTCATGGCCGGGGTCTCCTTGGGTCTGGTTGTCGTTCGGTCGAAGGGGGCGGTCAGACCCGGTCCCAGTCGAAGCGTGCCTTGTTGCCGGTGCCGAATACCTTGAGCGCGCCTTGCTCGCCCACGGCGTTGGGTCGATTGAAGATCCAGTTCTGCCAGGCGGTGAGCCGGCCGAAGATGCGTGTTTCCATGGTCTCGCGCGGGCCGAAGCGCAGGTTGGCTTCCAGGCCGGTGAGGGCGTCGGGGGAGAGGCTCGCGCGTTCCTCCAGCGCGATGCGGATCTCGTCTTCCCAGTCGATGTCGTCCGGCGCGGCCGTCACCAGCCCCAGCGCCTCGGCCTGCGCGCCGTCCAGCGGCTGGCCGACTTGAGCGCTCACGGCCTCGATGGCGGCGGTGTCTTCATAGAAGCGCGCGGCGAGCCGCGAGAGGCCGTTCGGCATCGGATATCGCCCGAAATTGGCGTCATGGGCGACCAGGCGCGGGGCGGTGTCGGGATCATCCGGCAGTTGGAGCATGTAGCTGCGGTCGGCGGCCAGCGCCAGTTCGAGCAGCGTGCCGGCGAAGCAGGAGGTCGGCTCGATCAGCGCGAACAGGCTGCGCGACGAGACGTCCAGCCGCGCCAGCGTCCGGCGCAGCATGCCGATGGTCTCGCGCACGAACCAGTGGCTGGCGTGGGCCTCCATCAGCGTATCGGCGGCCAGCACCTCGGCCGCATCGCCCTCGGTCTTGAGGATCCACATGCCGATGTCGAGATGATTGGTGCGCAGCGTGAGGATGGCGTCATCGAGTTCGCGCGCCATCTTGAGCGGCCACCACTGGGCGCCGGCGGCCAGGATGGCGTCGAGGTCGCGCGGCTGGTCGGCGGCGGGTGCCGAGACCGTCAGCGTGGTGCGGCGCGCCGTGGTGTCGATTTCCACGCGCACGGTGTCGTAGCGGTAGCCATCGGCGTTGTCTTGTCGGTCGAGGGGCGTCAGCGTCACGCCCTTGGCGTCGGCGGGGCGGTCGCTCAGGGCGGCCAGCGCCTGCGCCCGCTCGCGCACGTGTTCGGCGAAGCGCGCGGGTTTGACGACATCGTCCACCAGCTTCCAGTCCTTGGCGCGCTGGCCGCGCACGCCCTCGGTGGTCAGGCAAAAGATGTCGGCGTGGTCGCGGCGCACGCGGCGCTTGTCGGTCACGCGCGTCAGGCCGCCGGTGCCGGGCAGCACGCCCAGCAGCGGCACTTCGGGCAGGCTGACCGCGGAGGAGCGGTCATCCACCAGCAGGATTTCGTCGCAGGCCAGCGCCAGTTCGTACCCGCCGCCGGCCGTGGTGCCGTTGCAGGCGGCGATGAACTTGATGCCGGAATGGCGGCTGGCATCCTCGATGCCGTTGCGCGTCTCGTTGGTGAACTTGCAGAAGTTCACCTTCCAGGCGTGGCTGGACTTGCCGAGCATGAAGATATTGGCGCCCGAGCAGAAAATGCGGTCGCGGGCGCTGGTCAGCACCACGGTGCGCACTTCGGGATGCTCGAAGCGGATGCGCTGCAGGGCGTCGTGCAGTTCGATATCGACGCCAAGATCGTAGGAATTCAGCTTCAGCGCGTAGCCGGGCCGCAGGCCACCTTCCTCGTCCACGTTCATGGACAGTGTGGCGACGGGACCGTCGAAGGTCAGCAGCCAGTGGCGATACTGGGACGGATGGCGCGCAAACGTAACGGGGGCCGGGACCGACATGGGGCGTGTCTCCTTGATGCACTATAGTGCCTTCATCTTTGAGATGAAATATAGTGCATCGACGGAAGCGATGCAAGGCCCGATGCAGACCGGCTGGCTTGTCGACGTTCAGCCGATAGCGGGCATCTGCGCGCGCAGGGCCTGAAGTGAGCTGTTGGCGTCCTGGCCGCTGGTGTCGATCGACACATCGGCGCGCGAGTAGAGCGGCGTGCGCGCCTGGAGGATGCGGCGCAGGTCGGTCATGGCCTCGCGGTTGCCTTCCATCGGCCGCATATCGCCCTGCGCCACCACGCGCGCCATATGTTCCTCGGGCGAGGTGCGCACCCAGACCGTGTAGCAGCGCGCCAGCAGCAGGTTGAAGGTGGCCGGCTCGGAGACCAGGCTGCCCGGCGTAGCCAGCACCATCGTGTCGTGCTCGCGCAGCACACGCTCCAGCGCGCGCATTTCGTAGCGACGGTAGGCGGCCTGGCCGTAGAGCGAGTGGATTTCGGAGAGGCTCGCGCCGGCTTCCTGCTCGATCGCTGTGTTCAGTTCGACGAAGGGGATGCCCTCGGCGGCTGCCAGCGCCCGGCCCAGCGTGGATTTGCCGGCGCCGCGCAGGCCGATCAACGCGATGCGGCGATGCCGCGCATCGCGCGATTCCGCCGGGGACAAGGCGTGGCGGGCCGCTTCGCGCACGCGGGCGAGGTCGCCGGCAGGCAGTTGCGCCAGCCATTGCACGAGCTGCGAGAACTCGGCGGCGCGCTGGCTGCCGGGCTGCTCCGCGCCGCCCGCCGGATCGGCGTGGCCATCCACCTCAGCCAGCACCACGGGCAGCGGCACGTCCAGCGCGCCGGCCACGTGGCGCAGCAGCAGTACCGAGGCGTTGCCGGTGCCGGTTTCCAGATTGGCGAGGTAGCGTTCGGACACCCCCGCGCCACGCGCGAGGTCCTTGCGGGACATGCCGCGCGCCGCGCGCAGCGAGCGGATGCGCTCCCCGAGGTGCGTCAGATAGGGATCGCGCTCCGCGGCCCGGTTGTCGGCATTCGCTTCGGCATTCAGTGACGGTTCGGGGTCGCGACGCATGGGAAAAAGTTCGGGATGAGGCCAGCCAGGGCGGCATTATACGTGCGACAAAGTGCCGGTCGGCGGGTGCTGCATACTGTTATATAGTGCATACCCTCGCTTGCATAATAGTCGATGTGAAATAAAATGCATCGACATCGGCGGCAAAGACTGCCGGTCACGAGACAGCCAGAACAAGACCATCGCTGTAGCCGATCCCGCCGCACCCGTCGAGCCATCGCCGGGGCGGCCAGAGGAGTGGAGACATGACGCCCCCGACCCCCAGCGCCGCGACGGTCGTCGCCGCGCTGCCCGCCCGTTACAACGCGGCCGATGACCTGTTGTCGCGCCACCTCGCCGCTGGCCGTGGCGCCAAGGTGGCCTATATCGACGATACCGGCCCGACCACCTTTGCCGAACTCGACGCGCGCTGCCGCCGCTTTGCCGGCGCGCTGCGCCAGGCGGGCTTCCGGCGCGAGGAGCGCGTGCTGCTCTGCGCGCTCGACACCATCGATTTCCCGACTGTGTTCCTCGGCTGCCTGCTGGCCGGCGTGGTGCCGGTGGCGGTGAACACGCTGCTGACCGTGGACGACTACGCCTACATGCTCGACCACAGCGGCGCGCGGGCGGTGGTGGTGTCCGCGCCGCTGCTCGGCACGATGCAGGCGGCCATCGACAAGGCGGGCATCCACGTCGATGTGATCGTTGCTGCACCTTATGTCGAGAGCACCGGCTTGCCGACCGTGGCCGCCATGCTGGATAGCGCGCCGCCGCTGACGGAAGCCCTCGCCACCGGCCCGGACGACATGGCGTTCTGGCTCTATTCCTCCGGCTCCACGGGCCGCCCGAAGGGCACGGTGCACACGCACGGCAACCTGTTCCACACCGCCGACCTCTACGCGCGGCAGGTGCTCGGCCTGCGCGAGGACGACGTGGTCTTCTCGGCCGCCAAGCTGTTCTTCGCCTACGGGCTGGGCAATGCGCTGACGTTTCCGCTGTCGGTGGGCGCCACGACCGTGCTGATGGCCGAGCGGCCGACGCCGCAGGCGGTGTTCCAGCGGCTGACCACGCACCGTCCCACGGTCTTCTGCGGCGTGCCGACGCTGTTCGCGGGCCTGCTCGCCGCGCCGGACCTGCCGCCGCGCGATGCCGTGGCGCTGCGCGTCTGCACCTCCGCCGGGGAGGCGCTGCCGCGTGACATCGGCGACCGCTTCCTGGCCCACTTCGGCTGCGACATCCTCGACGGCATCGGCTCCACCGAGATGCTCCACATCTTCCTGTCGAACCAGCCCGGCAGGGTCCGCTACGGCACCACCGGCCTGCCGGTGCCCGGCTACGAACTGAAGCTGCTCGACGAGCGCGGCGAGCCCTGCGCGGCGGGCGAAATCGGCGACCTCTATATAAAAGGGCCCTCGGCGGCGCTGATGTACTGGTGCAATCGCGAAAAGAGCCGCGACACCTTCGTCGGCGCTTGGACCCGCAGCGGCGACAAGTACCTGCGCGATGAAGCGGGCTACTACACCTACGCCGGCCGCAGCGACGACATGCTCAAGGTCGGCGGCATCTACGTCTCGCCGTTCGAGGTGGAGGCGGCGCTGGCCCAGCATCCGGCCGTGCTGGAAGCCGCCGTGATCGGCGTGGCCGATGCCGCCGAGCTGGTCAAGCCGAAGGCGTTCGTGGTGATGCGCCCCGGCCACCAGTGGCACGACGGCATGGCGGCCGAGCTGCAGGCCTTCGTCAAGTCGCGGCTGGCGCCCTACAAATATCCGCGCCAGATCGAGTGCGTGGACGAGTTGCCCAAGACCGCCACGGGCAAGATCCAGCGATTCCGGCTGCGCCAGCGCGAAGACGCCGCGCGGCACGCCTGAGGGGCTGCCATGGAGACTACCGTGGACACCGCGCTGGTCAAGGTGCCGTTCGACGGCCGCACACTCGACATCGAATACCAGTGGATAGCCGCGCGCCGGAAGCATCGGCCGCTCGTGGTCTTCCTGCATGAGGGCCTCGGCTCAGTCAGCATGTGGCGCGATTTTCCGCGCAAGCTGTGCGAGGCGGGCGATTTTCGCGGGCTGGTTTTCTCGCGCTACGGCTACGGCCGTTCCACACCGCGCCCGCCGGAGGAGCAGTGGGGCGTGGATTTCATGCACCGCCAGGCGCGCGAGGCGCTGCCGGCCCTGTTCGATGCCCTGGAGATCGGCCCCGGACGCCGCCACGGCAAGCCCTGGCTGCTGGGCCACAGCGACGGCGGCTCCATCGCCCTGATCCACGCGGCCAGCTTCCCGGACGATGTGGATGGCCTGACCGTGCTCGCCCCCCACATCATGGTGGAAGACATTTCGGTGCACAGCATCGCCGCCACACGCGAGACCTACCTCCACACCGACCTGCGCGCCCGGCTGGCGCGCCACCACGCCCACGTGGATTCCGCCTTCTGGGGCTGGAACGATATCTGGCTCAACGCTGATTTCCGCCACTGGGACCTGCGCCCGATGCTCGACCATATCCGCTGCCCGGTGCTGGCCGTGCAGGGCGAGGACGACGAGTACGGGACCATGGCGCAGATCGAGGGTATCCATCGATATGCCCCGCAGACCGTGCTGCTTAAACTCGCGCGCTGTGGACACTCGCCCCATCGCGACCAGGCGGGGGCGTTGACGGCGGCCTCGGCGGCGTTTATAACGGCACATACTTCAACCTTAAAATAATTCGACCCCGGGGAGGAAGCACCCATGCAACGCACCGCATTGCGCAGGCCGCTGTTTACATCGCTCGTCACCTCGATTTCCGCCACGCTGCTGGTCGCCGGGGGCAGCGCGCTGGCGCAGTCAGCCCAGCCGGCACAGCCGGCCCCGGGCGGCAAGATCAAGGTGGGCTTCATGCTCCCGTACACCGGCACCTACGCGGCGCTGGGCTCGGCCATCGAGAACGGGTTCCGCATGTACGTGCAGCAGCAGGGCGGCAAGCTGGGCGGGCGCGACATCGAATATTTCAAGGTGGATGACGAATCGGACCCGGCCAAGGCCCCCGAAAACGCCACCAAGCTGATCAAGCGGGATCAGGTCGACGTGGTGGTGGGCACGGTGCATTCGGGCGTGCAGATGGGCATCGTCAAGGTGGCCAAGGAAAACAACACGCTGCTGATCATTCCGAACGCCGGCGCCGACGAGGCCACCGGGCCGCTGTGCGGGGCCAATATCTTCCGCTCCTCGTTCTCGAACTGGCAGCCCGGCTACGCCATGGGGCAGGTGCTGGCCGAGCGCGGCATGAAGAAGGTGGTGACGCTGACGTGGAAGTACGCGGCGGGCGAGCAGTCCGTGAAGGGCTTCAAGGAAGCCTTCGAGGCCAAGGGCGGCAAGGTCGTGAAGGAGTTGAGCCTGCCGTTCCCGAACGTGGAGTTCCAGGCGCTGATCACCGAGGTGGCCTCGCTCAAGCCGGACGCCGTGTTCGTGTTCTTCGCCGGCGGGGGCGCGGTCAAGTTCGTCAAGGACTGGCAGGCGGCCGGGCTCAAGGACAAGATTCCGCTGTACGGCTCCGGCTTCCTGACCGATGGCACGCTGGAGGCCCAGGGCACGGCGGCACAGGGGCTGGAAACCACGCTGCACTATGCCGATGGCCTGACCAACGCCCGCGACAAGACCTTCCGCACCGACTACGCCAAGACCTACAAGCTCCAGCCGGATGTGTACGCGGTGCAGGGCTACGACGCCGCGCAGCTGCTGGCCGCCGGCGCCAATGCCGTGAAGGGCGATATGTCGCGCAAGCCGGACGTCATCAAGGCCATGGAAGCCGCCAAGGTCGACAGCCCGCGCGGCGTGTTCACGCTCTCCAAGGCCCACAACCCGGTGCAGGACTTCTACCTGCGCAAGGTGGACGGCCGCGAGAACAAGGTCAGCGGCGTGGCGGTGAAGGCCCTGGCCGACCCGGCACGCGGCTGCCGCCTGTAAGGCGCCGGCGCACCGCCGGCGTGAATCGAGACTGGCCCCAGCATGGACATCGTTTCCTTCCTCATCCAGTGCCTGAACAGCGTGCAGTACGGGCTGCTGCTGTTCCTGGTCGCCAGCGGGCTGACGCTGATCTTCGGCATCATGGGCGTGATCAACCTCGCCCATGGCAGCTTCTACATGCTGGGCGCCTACCTGGCGTTCACGCTGGCCAGTCTCACCGGCAACCTGTTTATCGCGCTGCCGCTCGGCATCGTGCTGGCCGTGGCGTTCGGCTACGTGCTCGAATGGGCGTTCTTCAGCTACCTCTACCAGCGCGACCACCTGCAGCAGGTGCTGATGACCTACGGCCTGATCCTCGTGTTCGAGGAGCTGCGCAGCATCCTGGTAGGCGATGACGTGCACGGCGTGACGATTCCCGGCCTGCTCGACGGCGCGCTGCCGATCGGCAACGACATGACCTATCCGGTCTACCGGCTGTTCATCTCGGCCGTCTGCCTGCTGGTGGCGGGGGCGATGTACTGGGTCATCCGCCGCACCCGGCTGGGCATGATGATCCGCGCCGGGGCCACCAACCGCGAGATGGTGCAGTCGCTCGGCATCAACGTGAACGTGCTGTACCGGCTGGTGTTTGCGCTGGGCGTGGCGCTGGCGGTGCTGGCGGGGATGATTGCCGCGCCGGTGTCGTCGGTCTACCCGGGCATGGGCGGGCAGGTGCTGATTGTCTGCTTCGTGGTGGTGGTGATTGGCGGGATCGGGTCGGTCAAGGGGGCGCTCGTGGCCTCGCTGCTGCTCGGCTTCGTCGATACCTTCGGCAAGGTGTTCTGGCAGGACGCCGCCGGCGTGCTGATCTACGTCTTGATGGCCTTGATCCTGCTGTGGAAGCCCCAGGGGCTGTTCCGGGCCGGCTGACCGGCGTGCTCCATCGATGAAACCGACTCTCTCCGCTCCCCCGCTGCAAGACGTGCGCCGGCCGCCCTGGCTGGCGGCGCTGGGCTGGCTCGTGGCGCTGGCCGTGCTGGCCGTGGCACCGCTGCTGCTGACCGCCGACAGCCACAAGTTCTATATCGAGCTGCTGAGCAAGGTGATGATCATGGCGATCTTCGCGCTCTCGCTCCAGCTGCTGATTGGCTACACCGGGCTGGTGAGCCTGGGCCATGCCGCCTACTTCGCCGTGGCGGCCTATGCCACGGCCATGCTCGCGCCCGAGGGCGGGGCCGGCAACGGCTGGCTGCTGCTGCTGGGCGCGCTGGGCGCTGCGGGGGCGCTGGCGCTGGTGGTGGGGGCGCTGGTGCTGCGTACGCGCGGCGTGTACTTCATCATGGTTACGCTGGCCTTCGCCCAGATGGTCTATTTCGTGTTCCACGATACGAAGATCGCCGGCGGCAGCGATGGCACCTATATCTACTTCCGGCCCGAATTCAGCCTGCTGCGGGACCGGCCGCTGACCGTCAACGACCCGGTGAACTTCTACTGGCTGGTGCTGGTGGCGCTGGTGCTGACGGTGGTGGCGCTGGCGGTGCTGCTGCGCTCGCGCTTCGGCCACGCGCTGGTCGGCATCCGTCATAACGAGCAGCGCATGCGGGCGGCCGGCTATGCCACCTATCGCTACCAGCTCGGCGCGTTCGTGGCCGGTGGCGTGTTCGCGGGGCTGGCGGGCTATCTCTACGCCATCCAGTTCGGCTTCGTGAACCCGGAAATCGCCTCGTGGCACCAGTCGGGCAATGCCATGCTGATGGTGATCCTGGGCGGCGTGGGCAGCCTGGCCGGCGCGGTGCTGGGCGCGTTCTCGTTCGTGCTGCTGGCCGAATGGTTCAGCACGCTGACCAAGCACTGGCAACTGCTGATGGGCGGCTTCATCATCGTGGCCGTGGCGTTGCTGCCGCGCGGGCTGGTCAGCGTGCCGGCGGTGCTGCGCCAGCGTTCGCCGCGCCGGCGCGGCAATGGTGGGGCGGCAGGCGAGGCCGCTGCTGACAGCCACGCGCGCAGCCGGGAGGCCGTATGACGGAAGCCATCCCCGTGTTGCAGGCCGAAGGGCTGACGCGCCGCTTCGGCGGGCTGACCGCCGTGGACAGCGTGAACCTGACGCTGCGCCTGCACGAGATCCACGCGGTCATCGGCACCAACGGCGCCGGCAAATCCACCCTGATCAACATGCTGTCCGGCGAACTGCCGCCGTCCACCGGCCGCCTGCGGCTGCAGGGCGAGGACGTGACCGGCTGGAGCCAGCCCCGGCTGGCGCGGCAGGGCATCGGCCGCAGCTACCAGCGCAACAACATCTTCCTGCCGCTGACCGTGCGCGAGAACTGCCGGCTGGCGGCGCAATCGCGCGCGCAGCGGGCCTGGCGGCTGTGGGAGCCGGCGCAGGCCTGCCGCACCAGCCGCGCGCTGGCCGACGAAGCCATGGAGCGCGCCGGCCTGGCCGCGCACGCCGGGCGTCTCGCCAGCGAACTCGCCCACGGCCAGAAGCGCCAGCTCGAAGTGGCGATGTGCCTGGCCACGCAGCCCGTGGCGCTGCTGCTGGACGAGCCGCTGGCCGGCATGGGCGCCGAAGAATCCGCGCGGATGCTGGACCTGCTGCGCGGCCTGCGCGACGGCCACGCGATCCTGCTGGTCGAGCACGATATGGAGGCGGTCTTCGCCGTAGCCGACCGCATCACGGTGATGGTCGACGGCGCGGTCATCGCCACCGGCGATCCGGCCGCGATCCGGGCCAACGAGGCGGTGCAGCTGGCCTACCTCGGGGAAGAAGAAGGGGCCCACGCATGAGCGCGGCATCGCCGGACATCATCGACGCCATCGGCGTGAACGCCTGGTACGGCTCCAGCCATGTGCTGCGCGGGGTGGACTTCCACGTCGGCGCAGGCGAGACCGTGGGCCTGCTGGGCCGCAACGGCATGGGCAAGAGCACGCTGCTGCGGACCCTGCTGGGCCATGTGCGCCAGCGGGAGGGCGATATCCGCGTGGCGGGCCGGGATGTGTCCCGCGCCCAGCCGCACGAGGTGGCGCGGCTCGGCATCGCCTACGTCCCCGAAGGGCGTGGCATTTTTCCGAATCTGTCGGTCCGGGAAAATTTGTTGATGGCGGCGCGGGCGGGTTGCCATGGCCGCAAGGACTGGGACGAGGCGCGCGTGCTGGACCTGTTCCCCCGGCTCAAGGAGCGGCTGTCCCATGGCGGGCAGCAGTTGTCGGGCGGGGAGCAGCAGATGCTGTCCATCGGCAGGGCGCTGATGACCAACCCGGACTGTCTGGTGCTCGACGAAGCCACCGAGGGTCTGGCGCCGAAAATCGTGCGGGAGATCTGGCACGTGATCGAGACGGTGCGGGCCACCGGCATCGCCTCGGTGGTGGTGGACCGCAACTACCGCGCCGTGCTGGCCCATGCGGACCGCGTGGTGGTGCTGGAGAAGGGGCAGGTGGTACTGGCCGGCCCCGCCGCCGATCTGGCCGCCGCGCCGGCTGCGCTCGACCGCTACCTCGGCGTTTGAACCGTCCTGCATCAAGTAACGTATCGATCTCTTTTGTGGTCGTGCCGCAACGGTGGTGCGCGGTGCGGCGCACCCTTCGGGGGCCAATCCGCCCGAATCCGCCTTGACCCGCCGCCGCTTCTTTCCCATCCTTGATCGGTCACCGAGCCCGCGATGGGCATCTTCCACAGTGGTCGTATTAGTTCACTTCATCTAGAATGCGCCCGTTTGTGCAATGCAATAGAGGCCACTAAGCCCCCGAGCGGCCGGAGCCGCTTGCGTGAGAGAACCCGTGCCCAGAACGTCACATTGTCTGGGGTGCCATCCATGGCCGGGGAGGCGCAAGCCGGTCCACCAGACCCAAATCCATGACTCAATCCGCAACCAGTCACTATTTCGTCGAGAGTCCGAGTACCCGGGCCCTCGTCATCGCCGCTATCGGCGTCGTCTTCGGCGACATCGGCACCAGCCCGCTCTACGCCCTCAAGGAGTGCTTCAGCAAGGAGCACGGCATTCCGTTCACGCCGGACGCCGCGCTAGGCATCATCTCGCTGCTGTTCTGGGCGATGATCATCGTGGTGTCGCTGAAGTACGTGGTCTTCGTGATGCGTGCGGACAACGATGGCGAAGGCGGCGTGCTGGCGCTGATGGCGCTGGTGCTACGCACCGCCACGCCGCGCTCGCGCAAGGCCCGCATGCTGATGATGATGGGCATCTTCGGCGCGTGCATGTTCTACGGGGATGCGGTCATCACGCCGGCCATCTCGGTGCTCTCGGCGGTGGAGGGCCTGGAGATCGCCGCGCCGCAGCTATCGCACTTCGTGATCCCGATCACGCTGGTGATCCTGACCATCCTGTTCCTGATCCAGCGGCACGGCACCGCCACCGTGGGCAAGTTCTTCGGCCCGATCATGACGATCTGGTTCATCACGCTCGGCGCGCTGGGTATCTACAACCTGATCCAGGCGCCCGGCATCCTGGCGGCGGTGAACCCGCTCTATGGCGTCAATTTCCTGATCGACCACTCGCTGCAGGCGTTCATCGTGCTGGGCGCGGTGTTCCTGGTGCTGACCGGGGCGGAGGCGCTCTACGTGGATATGGGCCACTTCGGCGCGCGGCCGATCCGCATCGGCTGGTTCATCCTGGTCATGCCGTGCCTGATGCTGAACTACTTCGGCCAGGGCGCGATGCTGCTCCAGAACCCGGCCGCCGCCGTCAACCCGTTCTACCTGATGGTGCCGGAGCCGCTGCTGATTCCGATGGTGCTGCTCTCGACCTGCGCCACCGTGATTGCCTCGCAGGCGGTGATCTCCGGCGCGTTCTCGCTGACCAGCCAGGCGATCCAGCTCGGCTTCGTGCCGCGCATGCGCATCCGCTACACCTCGGCGGCCGAGATCGGCCAGATCTACCTGCCGGTGATCAACTGGATCCTGCTGGTGCTGGTGATTGCCGTGGTGATCTCGTTCAAGAAATCGGAAAACCTGGCCGCGGCCTACGGCATTGCCGTGACCACGACGATGCTGATCACCTCGTTCCTGGCCGCCTTCATGATGCGCAGCGTCTGGAAGTGGAACCCGGTGCTGGTGGCCCTGCTGGCCGGTGGCTTCCTGCTGGTGGACCTGACCTTCTTCGCGGCCAACCTGCTCAAGGTGGCCGAGGGCGGCTGGTTCCCGCTGCTGATGGGCAGCGTGGCGTTTTTCCTGCTGATGACGTGGTACAGCGGCCGCAAGCTGCTGCGCGCGCGCAGCCTGGAGGACGGCATTCCGCTGGAGCCGTTCATCGCCGGCCTGCTGGCGCACCCGCCGCACCGCGTGGAGGGCACGGCCGTGTTCCTGACCGGCAATACCGAGTCGGTGCCGGTGTCCCTGCTGCACAACCTCAAGCACAACCGGGTGCTGCACGAGCGCGTGGTGTTCCTGAGCTTTGTCACGCGGGACATCCCGTTCGTGGATGACGACCATCGCCTGACCTGCAAGGATCTCGGCGGCGGCGTGTTCATCCTCAAGTCCGAATACGGCTTCAAGGAGACCCCGGACGTGCAGCGCGTGCTGGACCTCGCGCAGCGCAAGCTGGGCATGTCCTTCGAGCTGATGGAGACGTCGTTCTTCATCGCCCGCGAGTCGGTCATTCCGTCCAAACTGCCGGGTATGTCGATGTGGCGGGAAAGTCTCTTCGCGTGGATGCATCAGAACGGCGCCAAGCCGTCTGACTTCTTCTCGATCCCGGCGAACCGGGTGGTGGAGTTGGGGACCAAGGTCGAAATCTGACCGCTCCGGGGCGGCGCTTCGCCTATACATGAGAACCCGGCCAGCGGAGTAGGGCCCGCTGGCCGGGTTTCTTTTTGCCCCCGGGAGCCTCTCATGTTCAGATTCTGCACGGTACGCAGCTGGCGCCGGATGGCGGTCGCCATCGGCCTGATGACGGGCGTCGGCCAGTTCGCCAGCGCGGGCACGCCAGTGCCCAACCCCTTCCTGGCCGCCCCCACCTACGCCATCACCCATTTCGATTCGTCCCAGAGCGACACCTTCCCCTATGCGGTGACCGGCGGCTCGCGCACCGTGGCGCCACCGCCGCCGTTGCAGCTTTCCCAGGCGACGAACGGGCCGGTCAACATCATGACCTTCGCGTCGACATCGCCCAACTACATGTGGGGCGTGTCGCCGACGGGCGTGACCTATATCTCGGTGGCCAACGACGCCTTCACGCCCGTGGCGCGGGCGCTCCTGCCGGGCGCGACGGCCACGTTGCAGACCACCTTGCTCGGCCTGCTGACCAATCCGATCGGCACCATCGCCCAGGCCCAGGCCATCGTGGCGCAGTTGCTGCCCACCGGCGGCATTCCTAGCGCCTACGGCGTGGTGGACAACAACAACGTCCTCTATATCAATAGCGGCAACCAGATCCTGGCCCTCGCGCTGAACGTGCCGGCCGTGCCCCTGCTGGGGATCAGCGTGGTGCGGTCGCTGAACGCCACCACCTTCCTCCAGCCCGGCGAGAACCTGGCCGGCGTGGTGATGACCTATGACGGCAAGCTGGTGGTGCTGGGCACGCGGTCCGTGTCGATTGTCGACCGGTCGTTCACGGGGCCGGTGCATACGGTCACGCTCGGCGCGGACGAGAGCGTCAGCAATTCCGCCGCCGTCGACGAGAACAATGGGATTTATGTCGTTTCCGACAAGATCTTGAGAAAACTCGTCTGGACCGGCAGCGCGCTGTCCCAGAACGCGGCGGACGGCGCGTGGAGCAGCGCCTATCCCAGCGGCGACACCTTCCCGACCATCTTCGGCTCAGGCTCGGGCAGCACGCCGACCCTGATGGGCTTCGGCACCGATCCCGACAAACTCGTGGTCATCACCGACGGCCTCACACGCATGAGCCTGCTGGCGTTCTGGCGCGACCAGATTCCCGCCGGCTTCACCAACCGCCTGGCGGGGCAGATCCAGGTGAATTGCGGCTTGCCGGCCGGGTACGCCATCCAGACCGACCAGTCGGTCGCGGTGAACGGTTATGGCGCCTTCGTCGTCAACAACGTGTCTGCGGCGGACGGCAGTACCGGAAGCGGGACGAGTGCGATTGTGGATGGACTGATCCGGGGGCCGCTGCTGCCGTCGCCGATTGGCGTCGAGCGCTTCGCGTGGAACCCGCTGACCCATGCGTGGGCCTCGAGCTGGGCGCGCAGCGACATTTCGTCGAACTCGATGGTGCCCGCCATCAGCGCGGGCTCGAACCTCGTGTTCACGAACGGCTACTACCAGAACGGCTGGGGATGGGTGGTGACGGGGCTGGACTGGAATACCGGCGCCACCGTGCACCAGACCATCCTCGGAACCGGGATCTGGGGCAACGGCTTCTACGCGGTGATGCAGTTCCTGCCGGATGGCGACCTGCTGTTCAACAGCATCATCGGACCCACGCGGGTCCAGCAGCCCAGCGGGATCATCAATCCGCTGTGAGGGGGTGGGGTGGGGCGGGGCGGCCGGCCCGGTGTGTGGGGTGGCCGCCCGGGTGGATCAGCGCTTGAGCTTGGCGAAGGCTGCCGCCATGGCGCCGGCCACTTCGGGTTCGCGCTTGCCGCCGCCGAACCCCTTGCCGCCACCACCGCCACCGCCATGGCCACCGTGGCGCTGGCCGCCGCGGTGATCGCTCCGTTCGCCACCGGCGCGGGGCGCGGCCTGGCCCGGCTCGTCGTCCATACGCATGGTCAGGCCGATGCGGTTGCGCTTGACGTCCACCTCCATCACCTTGACCTTGACGATCTGGCCGGCCTTGACCACCTCGTGCGCGTCTTTCACGAATTTGGTGGAAAGCGCCGAGATGTGGACCAGCCCATCCTGGTGCACGCCGATGTCCACGAAGGCGCCGAAGGCGGCCACGTTGGTCACCACGCCTTCGAGCACCATGCCCGGCTGGAGGTGCTTGATGTCCTCCACGCCGTCCTGGAACGTCGCGGTCTTGAACTCGGGACGCGGGTCGCGGCCCGGCTTCTCGAGTTCGGTCAGGATGTCGCGCACCGTCGGCAGGCCGAAGGTCTCGTCGGTGAACTGCTGGGCGGTCACGCCGCGCAGCGCGTCGCGGTTGCCCATCACGTCGGGCAGGCCCTTCTTGATGTGATCCAGAATGCGCTGCACCACCGGATACGCCTCCGGGTGGACCGACGAGCGGTCCAGCGGGTTGTCGCCCGTGTTGATGCGCAGGAAGCCGGCGGCCTGCTCGAACGTCTTGTCGCCCAGGCGCGGCACCTTCTTGAGCGCATCGCGGTTCGGGAACGCGCCGTTGGCATCGCGGAATTCGACGATATTGCGCGCCAGCACCGTGTTCAGGCCCGACACGCGGGCCAGCAGCGGGGCCGAGGCGGTGTTCACGTCCACGCCCACGGCGTTCACGCAGTCTTCCACCACGGCGTCCAGCGCGCGTGCCAGCTCGCGCTGGTTCACATCGTGCTGGTACTGGCCCACGCCAATCGACTTCGGATCGATCTTCACGAGTTCGGCCAGCGGGTCCTGCAGGCGGCGGGCGATCGACACCGCGCCGCGCAGCGACACGTCAAGCTCCGGGAATTCCTTGGCGGCCAGCTCGGAAGCTGAGTAGACCGAGGCGCCGGCCTCGCTGACCACGATCTTGGTCAGCTTCAGTTCCGGGGCGCGCTTCATCAGGTCCTGCACCAGCTTGTCGGTCTCGCGGCTGGCCGTGCCGTTGCCGATGGAGGCCAGCGCCACGTTGTGCTGTTTCGCTAGGCGGGCCAGCGTGGCCAGCGAGCCTTCCCAGTCGCGGCGGGGCTCGTGCGGGTAGATCGTGGCGGTGTCCAGCAGCTTGCCGGTATGGTCGACCACGGCGATCTTGCAGCCGGTGCGGATGCCCGGGTCGATGCCCATCACCGACTTCGGGCCGGCCGGCGCGGCCAGCAGCAGCTCATGCAGATTGCGGCCGAAGATCTTGATGGCCTCGTTCTCGGCGGTTTCGCGGAGCTGCGTCAGCAGTTCGGTCTCGATATGCGGCTGTACCTTCACGCGCCAGCACCAGCGGCACACGTCGCCCAGCCACTTGTCGGCCGGACGGTTCCGGTTCTCGATGCCCACATGGCGCGCGATCATGCCTTCGCACGGGTGCGGCACCATCGCGTCCTGTTCCTCGCCCAGGCCCAGCTTCACCATCAGCACGCCCGCGTTGCGGCCGCGGAACAGCGCCAGCGCCCGGTGCGACGGCACGGTGCGGATGGTCTCGCTATAGGCGTAGTAATCGCGGAATTTCTCCTCCTCGGCGCCTTCCTTGCCTTCCATCACCGTGGAGGCGACCACGCCGTGGTTCCACAGGTGCTCGCGCAGCTTGCCTAGCAATTCAGCGGTTTCGCCGAACTGTTCGGAGAGGATGTCGCGCGCGCCGTCCAGCGCGGCCTTGACGTCGGGCACGCCGCCGTCGGCGGTGGGGTTGCCGTTGACGAACTTGGCGGCTTCGGCCTGCGGGTCCAGCGTGGGGTCGGCCAGCAGCGCCTGGGCCAGCGGCTCCAGGCCGCATTCGCGGGCGATCTGGGCGCGCGTGCGGCGCTTGGGCTTGTACGGCAGGTACAGGTCTTCCAGCGTCTGCTTGGTGTCGGCGGCCTCGATGGCGGCGCGCAACGCGTCGGTCATCTTGCCCTGTTCCTCGATCGACGCCAGGATCGTCGCGCGGCGGTCCTCCATGTCGCGCAGGTACAGCAGGCGCTCCTCGAGGTTACGCAGCTGCGTATCGTCCAGGTTGTCAGTCACTTCCTTGCGGTAGCGGGCGATGAACGGCACGGTGGCGCCTTCGTCCAGCAGCGCGACGGCTGCCGCCACCTGGCGCGGTTGCACGGACAGTTCTGCCGCGATGAGCGACACAATCTTTTGCGAGACGGAAGCAGGCAAGTTGGACATCGGGAAACTAGTCGGTCGAAAGCGGGGCATTTTGCCACAAGCGCACGGTGCTGCCGGTGACGGGAAGACGGCTTTTCACGTGCCTGTTCCGCGACACCGCGCCCGGGCGGGCCACCCAACCCCGCGCCAGCCCCGTGCCAGCCTCCCCCGGACCCCACCCCGGGCCCACCCCGGCCCCGGATCGGACACATGTTGCAACGTTTGCCGGTGGGGCTGACAAGGCCCCCGGATGCTAGAATTCGGCCATGATCGTCAAGCCCCGTTCGGCCGCCGTGGCCCATCTCGTCTCCACCCCCGTCCTTGCCGCAATGTGCGCCGCCCTGTTGCTGGCCGCACCGGCTCTGGCGCAGACCAAGAATCCGCCCCCGCGCGACTTCGAGGCCGAGCGCAAGGCGATTGGCGACTCCCGCGCGTGGACCAATTACCGCTTTGCGGAGGCCGAGCGCGCCTGCTACGGCAAGTTCCTCGTGAACAGCTGCATCGACAAGGCCAAGGACGTGCAGCGCGATGAACTCCACGTGCTGCGCGCCAAGGAGCTGGAAGTGGGCGACGCCGAACGTGCCTGGAAGGCCGCCGAGCGCGACCGCGAACAGGCGCTGCGCCAGGCCGAGTACGAGGCCGGCCAGCCGGGCCGCGCCGCCAACGAGGCCGCCAGCCGTGCCTCCTACGACCGCAAGCAGCAGGAACAGGCGCTGCGCGACGCCCAGCAGGGCGCCGACGCGCCCCAGCGCGCCGCCAACGCCGAAAAGTACAACCAGAAGCAGTCCGACTTCGACGCCAAGATGAACGAGGCGAAGCAGAAGGGCGCCGACCAGGCCCGCCAGCGACAGGAAAACACGCGGGCGTACCAGCAGAAGCAGGCGGACGCCGCCCAGCGCCAGAAGGACCTGGACGAGCGCCGCGCCAATGCCGAGGAAAAGAAAAAGCAGGGCCAGGGTTCTACCCCGAGCCCGTTCGGGTTCTGACCGGCGTGACAGCCCAGGCTGTCGGCGCAGGCCGGACGATCCACGGGGAGCCGCTACATGGATGAGAATCTCAACACACTGGCGCGGCAGATCATCGAACTGCAAATCGAGCATCGCGATCTCGATTTCCTGATCGATCACCTGTCCGAGGACGCCGCCCACGACGAACTGCAGCTGCGCCGGCTCAAGAAGCGCCGGCTCAAGCTCAAGGACGCCATCACGCTGTTGCAGCTTCAGCTCGAGCCGGACGTACCGGCCTGAATTCCCGCAGGCGCCCCCCGCGCGCCACGCCTTTGCAGAAAACTCATTTTGTCTGAACCGACCGACGACGCGCTTCCCGAATCCGCCGAAACGCCATCCCCTGAAGCGCTGCCGCAGGACGACCACACCTCGCTGAACGAGGCGGTGGCCGCCGCATCGGCCAACCAGGCGGCTACGCAGGCGGCGCAGCTGGCGACGATCTTCGCCGATACCGGCACGCTGGCCACCGGCATTCCCGGCTACCGGCCGCGCGCGTCGCAGCAGAAGATGGCCGAGGCCGTGGCGGGTGCCATCGCCCAGAACGACTCGGTGATCGTCGAGGCGGGCACGGGCACAGGCAAGACTTTCGCCTACCTCGTCCCGGCCATGCTGTGGGGCGGCAAGGTGATCCTGTCCACGGGCACCAAGAACCTCCAGGACCAGCTGTACCTGCGCGACATTCCCACGGTGCGCAAGGCGTTGAACGTGCCGATCTCGGTCTCGCTGCTCAAGGGGCGCGCCAACTACCTGTGCCACTACCACCTCGAGCGCGCGCAGGCCAACGGCCGGCTGGCGTCGAAGCAGGACGCGGCGTGGCTGCGGGATATCGCCCGCTTCGCCAAGACCACGACCTCGGGCGACAAGGCCGAACTGGCTGCCGTGCCCGAAAACGCGCCGGTCTGGCAACTCGTGACCTCCACGCGCGACAATTGCCTGGGCAGCGAGTGCCCACAGTACAAGGAATGCTTCGTGATGCGCGCCCGCAAGGAGGCGCAGCAGGCCGACGTGGTGGTGGTGAACCATCACCTGTTCTTTGCCGATGTGGTGCTGCGCGACACCGGCATGGCCGAATTGCTACCCGCCGCCAACACGGTGATCTTCGACGAAGCCCACCAGTTGCCGGAAACCGCGACGCTGTTCTTCGGCGAGACGCTCTCCACCAGCCAGTTGCTGGAACTGGCGCGCGATACCGTGGCGGAAGGGCTCTCCCATGCACGCGATGCCGTGGACTGGGTGGCGCTGGGCGGCCCGCTGGAGCGAGCGGCGCGTGACCTGCGGCTGGCCTTCGGCAGAGACAATTTGCGGCTGGCGCTGGGCCAGATCGAATCCGATCCGCGCACGCGCGAGCCGTTCTTCGAGACCCTCGACGCGCTGGACAGTGCGCTGTCCGATTTCGTCGAAGCACTAGAGAGCCAGGCCGAACGCGCGGAGTCGCTCGAACAATGCCACCGCCGGGCGGTGGAACTGGCCCAGCGGCTGGCCGCCTGGCGCGACGACCGAGTGGCGCCCGCTCCGGCCCCGGCTGCGCCGGCGGAAGATGAGGGCGATGGCGGGAGCGAAAGCACGCCGCCGCCCGCGCCGGTGTCCCTGGGCCCGGAAACCGTGCGCTGGGTCGAGGTGTTCTCGCATACCGTGCAACTGCATCGCACGCCGCTGTCCATCGCGCCGATCTTCACGCGCCAGCGCGAGGGCCAACCGCGCGCCTGGGTCTTTACCTCGGCCACGCTGTCCGTGAAGGGCAACTTCACCCACTACGCGGCCCAGCTCGGGCTGGACAAGGAGCGGTCGCTGACGCTGCCGAGCCCGTTCGACTACGCGAAGCAGGGCCTGCTCTACGTGCCGCGCAACATGCCGGCGCCGCAGTCGCCCCAGTTCACCGAAGCGGTGGTCCACGAGGCCCTGCCGCTGATCGAGGCCGCGGGCGGCCGCACCTTCCTGCTCTGTACCACGCTGCGCGCGGTGCAGAAGGCATCGGACATGCTGTACGAGCTGTTTGCCGAGCGCGGGCTCAACCTGCCGCTGCTGGTGCAGGGGCAGGCGAGCCGGACCGAACTGCTGGATCGCTTCCGGCAACTCGGCAACGCGGTGCTGGTCGGCAGCCAGAGCTTCTGGGAGGGGGTGGATGTACGCGGCGAGGCGCTGTCGCTGGTCATCATCGACAAGCTGCCGTTCGCCCCGCCCGACGACCCGGTGCTGGCCGCCCGGATGGAGGTCCTGCAGAAGAAGGGCCTGAGCCCGTTTGCCGTGCACCAGTTGCCGCACGCGGTTATCACGCTGAAGCAGGGTGCGGGGCGGCTGATCCGTTCCGAGTCCGACCGGGGCGTGCTGGCGATCTGCGATACCCGGCTCGTGGAGAAGCCCTACGGCCGCCAGATCTGGCAGAGCCTGCCGCCGTTCACGCGCACGCGGGAGGCGGACACCGTCATCCGCTTCCTGGAGGGTCTGCGCAAGACCGAGCCGGCGCCGGCGGACGAGCCGGCAGACGAGCCAGCGGACGAATAAGCGCCAAAAAAAAGCCCGACGATTCGTCGGGCTTTTTTTACCTGCGGGCGAGGCTCAGAACACTTCCCACCAGGACTTGTCTTTCCGGCGCGAGCCGTACTTGACGAAGTCGCTGTTCGGATAGTTGCGCTCCATCACGCGGGCCGCGTCGTCGCGCAGATCCTTCATGCCGAGCGAATCGTACGAGCGGACCATGATGTACAGCGCTTCCTCGTTGGCCGGCGCGCCATCGTAGTCCTTCAGCGCCTGCTGGGCCCGGTTCACGGCCGCCAGGTAGGCGCCACGGCGATAGTAATAGCGGGCGGCATGCACTTCATGCTGGGCCAGCGCGTTGACGATGTACTGCATCCGCAGCGTCGCGTCCGGCGCGTACTTGCTGTCCGGGTAGCGCGTGATCAGGATCTGGAAAGCGTCGTAGGCGGCACGCGCGGCCTTGGGATCGCGCTCGCTCAGGTCCTGGCCGGAGAAGCGGCCCAGCCAGCCAAGGTTGTCGTTGAAGTTGATCAGGCCCTTGAGGTAGTAGGCGTAATCGATGTTGGGATGGCTCGGGTGGAGCTGGATGAAGCGGTCGACGGCGGCCAGCGCGGCGGCGGTCTCGCCATCCTTGTAGTTGGCGAACGCGGTGTCGATCTGCGCCTGCTGGGCGTAGCGGCCGAACGGGTAGCGGCCTTCCAGCTTTTCATAGAGCTTGACGGCACGTGTATAGTCGCCGCCATCCAGCGCATCCTTGGCTTCCGAATATAATTTGTTCGCCGACCAGCCGGCCGTTTCGTCGGGTTGGTCGCCAAGCAGGCCGCATGCAGACAGCATGAGGCAGCCGCCTGCGAGCAAAATCGCTCCAACTCTCGCGCGCCAGTTCGCGCGTTTCATGCTCTGCAATTGCATTGGGCAACCTGTTCCGGATGAAAAATAGCGTCAAGCATTATAGCCCAAGCCCTAAGGCCGAAAACGGTCCGGCGAACGATTCCCCGGCGGATGTCGATTCCCCGCTGGACACCGATGATTTCAACGACGATCTCGGCGATGTCAGCGAAGACGGCGGCGCGGTGATGACCACGCCGGCCACCGCGCCGGACCAGCCGCCTTTGTACCTTGAAGTGGATAGTGCTGCACATGGCGAGCGGTTGGACAAGCTGCTCGCGCGGCATTTCAGCGAATTCTCCCGTAGCCGCATCCAGCAATGGATCGAGGAAGGCGCCGTGCGGGTGGATGGCGAGCCGAGCCGCGCCAAGGCATCGGTCCAGATGGGCCAGCAGATCGAGATCCAGCCGCAGGTCGCGCCCGAGTCGCTCGCCTTCACGGCCGAGGACGTGCCGCTGGACGTGGTCTTCGAGGACGCCACGCTACTCGTCATCAACAAGCAGGCCGGGCTGGTCGTGCATCCGGCCGCCGGCAACTGGAGCGGCACGGTGCTAAACGGCCTGCTGCACCGCGACCCGGCCGCGGGGCGGCTGCCGCGCGCCGGCATCGTGCATCGGCTGGACAAGGAAACCTCGGGCCTGATGGTCGTCGCCCGTACGCTTACCGCGCAGACCGACCTCGTGCGCCAGTTGGCCGCCCGGACCGTCAAGCGCACCTACCTCGCGCTGGTCTGGGGCGAGACGCCGGACGAGGGCACCATCGACGCCCCCATCGCCCGTGACCCGCGCGAGCGCACGCGCATGGCCATCGTCCATACGAATAGCGGCAAGCCGTCGCGTACGCACTTCAAGACGCTGGGCACGGTGCCGCTGGGCCGCGGCAAGGTGTCGATGGTGATGTGCCAGCTCGAAACCGGCCGCACGCACCAGATTCGCGTGCATTTCGAGTCGATCGGCCATCCGCTCGTGGGCGACCCGGTCTACCACAAGGCCACCAAGCGCGGCCAGCGCCCGGCCATCCGCGTGACGCTGCCGGTGCCGTTCGCGCGCCAGGCGCTGCATGCGTGCAAGCTGGGACTGGTGCATCCGGAGAGCGGGCGCAAGGTGTCGTGGGAGGTTGAGCCGCCCGAGGACATGCTGGACCTGATCGAGGCGCTCGACTTTGAAGGCTACGCCGCGCAGCCGGTCGAGGACGACGATGACGACTTCGACGACGATGACGACCATGACGTCGAGATCATCTACGTAAGGGATGACGATGACGCTTGAGCGGCAACCCGGCTGGATCGTGCCGGACTGGCCGGCGCCGGCCCGCGTGCGGGCGCTGTCCACGACCCGGCAGGGTGGCGTGAGCGTCGGCCCCTACGGGCTGGCCGATGGCAGCCCGGGCGGGCTCAATCTCGGTACGCATGTGGGGGACGACCCGTCCGCCGTGGCGGAGAACCGTGCCCGGCTGGCGGCGCATCTGCCTGCCATGCCGCGCTGGCTCGAGCAGGTGCATGGCTGCGCCGTGGCGACCGCCGACGGGGTGGAAGACGGGGAGGGCGGTGTGCCGCGTGCCGACGCCAGCATCGCCACCACTCCCGGCCACGTCTGCGCGATCATGACGGCGGACTGCCTGCCGGTGTTGCTGTGCGATGCGGCGGGTACGGTGGTCGGTGCCGCCCATGCCGGCTGGCGCGGGCTCTGCGACGGCGTGATCGAGGCCACCCTGGCGCGCATGGCCGCGCAGGCCGGCCCCGGTTCGGAATGGCTGGCGTGGCTGGGCCCGGCCATCGGCCCATCGGCATTCGAAGTGGGCGCCGAGGTTCGGGAAGCGTTCCTGGCCCAGGCCCGCGAAGCGGAGCGGCCGGCCGTCGAGGCGGCGTTCCGCCCCGGCGCGCCGGGCAAGTACTGGGCCGATCTGTACGCGCTGGCGCGTACGCGGCTGGCGCGCGCCGGCTGCACGCGGGTCTACGGCGGCGATGCCTGCACCGTGGCCGACGCCGCGCGCTTCTACTCCTACCGCCGCGACCGCACCACGGGTCGCATGGCCACGCTGGTCTGGCTAGCGGCCTGACCCTTCCGTTTCCTCGACGGGCTTCGGCCCGGCTTGCCCGGCCGCCTGTTCGGCCGCCTCGCGCGCCTGGCGCCTGCGCCGCCGGCCGGGCGTTCCCATGATGTAGATGATGATCGATACCGGCGCCACGCCGTAGCACAGGAACGTGGCGACCCCGGCCACGAGGTTCGTCTCGGTAATCGACATCATCAGGGCCACGTAGATCCAGCCGATTGCGACGATATACATCAGGCGTTCATCTCTATCTGTTAAAAGTACGGTGGCGTCACGTGGCAGCCGGAAATGGTCCTCGGACTGCCCGCGAACCCGCGTCAGGCTTACCGTCCGGTAGGTCGGGGATGCGTTTCCCGCACGCGCGTTCGCAATGCGGAATTCCGCATTGACAGCGTCTACATTGCAAGGCAACAATGCCTTCAAATGTATCGGAACCGAGGAAGTTCTCCAGGGTTTCGCCGGCAAGCATAGCGTATGACCTGGCGCCGCCAATGCGGCGTCCCGGTCTGGGTGACCAGATCATCCAGAGGCGCAACCCGGAATCGGGGCGGGTCGGGAGACAGTTACCCCGAGCCCGTCTACCCATCACGACGGCAGAGAGACGAATACATCATGGCGACCGGCAAAGGTGCGGCAGCTTCCAGCGCGGAAGACAAGTCCCAACCGTTTCAGTTTGCGCCGGGGCCATTCGATCCAGCTGCATGGCTGGAATGGTCCCGTCAGTGGGCTCCTGAAATCAACGGCAAGCTGCCGCCCGGTTTTCCGTCAGGCATGCCGAACGGCGTGCCCGGCGCGTTCCCGGGCTTTCCCGGCGGCGATGCATTTGCCAAGGCGTTCCAGGGTGCATTCCAGGGCCCGGCAGGCGCCGGCCTGAAGATCCCGCCGAGGTTGCTGGCTCAGATCCAGGAACGCTACCTGAAAGACTTCTCCGAACTCTGGCGTGAAATGGGCGCGGCTGCCGTGCCGAACGGCGCAGCCGGTGGCAACAGCAACGGGGATGCCGAGGCCGCCAGTCAGCGGCTGTCCGATCGCCGCTTCGCCAGCGCGGCCTGGCGCAACAACGCGCCGTACCGCTACGCCGCCGCGTTTTACCTGCTGACCGCCCGCACGATGACCGAGCTGGCCGACGCCGTGGAGGCCGACGCCAAGACCCGCCAGCGCATCCGCTTCGCGGTGTCGCAGTGGGTGGACGCGATGTCGCCCGCCAACTTCCTCGCCACCAACCCGGACGCCCAGCAGCGCCTGATCGAATCGGGCGGCGAATCGCTGCGCACCGGCATGCGCAACATGCTCGGGGACCTGACCCGGGGCAAGATCTCCCAGACCGACGACACCGCCTTCGAGGTGGGCCGCAACGTGGCCGTGACCGAGGGCGCGGTGGTCTATGAGAACGAATATTTCCAGCTGCTCCAGTACAAGCCGCTGACCGACAAGGTCCACGCCCGGCCGCTGCTGCTGGTGCCGCCGTGCATCAACAAGTTCTACATCCTCGACCTGCAGCCCGAAAGCTCGCTGGTCCGCTACGTGGTGGAGCAGGGCCACACGGTCTTCCTGGTGTCGTGGCGCAACCCCGATGCGTCGATGGCCGAGCGCACCTGGGACGACTACATCGAGCACGCGGCCATCCGCGCGATCGAGGTGGCACGGGACATCAGCGGGCAGGACAAGATCAACGTGCTCGGCTTCTGCGTGGGCGGTACCATCGTCGCCACGGCATTGGCCGTGCTGGCCGCGCGCGGCGAGCGCCCGGTGGCCAGCCTGACGCTGCTGACCGCGCTGCTCGACTTCACCGACACCGGCATCCTGGACGTATTCGTCGACGAACCGCACGTGCAACTGCGCGAGGCCACCATCGGCGGCGCTGCCGGGGCCCCGTGCGCGCTGCTGCGCGGCGTGGAGCTGGCCAACACGTTCTCGTTCCTGCGGCCGAACGATCTGGTCTGGAACTACGTGGTCGACAACTACCTCAAGGGCAACACGCCGGTACCGTTCGACCTGCTGTTCTGGAACGGTGATGCGACCAACCTGCCCGGCCCGTGGTACTGCTGGTACCTGCGCCATATGTATCTGCAGGACGAACTGAAGGTGCCCGGCAAGCTGAGCGTCTGCAACGCGCCGCTGGACCTGGGCGATATCGACGTGCCGACCTATATCTATGGCTCGCGCGAGGACCACATCGTGCCGTGGACGTCTGCCTTCGCTTCCACCGGCCTGCTGAAGAACAAGCTGCGCTTCGTGCTTGGCGCGTCCGGCCATATCGCCGGCGTGATCAACCCGCCGGCCAAGAAGAAGCGCAGCCACTGGATCAACGAGGCGCTGCCCGGCTCGGCCCAGGAATGGCTGGCCGGCGCCGAGGAAAAGCCCGGCAGCTGGTGGCCGGACTGGATGGCGTGGCTCGGCAAGCAGGCCGGCGCCAAGCGCGCCGCGCCGGCCGACTATGGCAACGCCCATTACCGGGCCATCGAACCCGCACCGGGCCGCTACGTCAAGCAGCGCGCCTGAACGTTTTCCGCCGGGGCCGGTTCCGTGGGACCGGCCCGGGGTTTCGTACCGATTGGCTTCACGCTATCTCGAAAGGACTTCAAATGACCGACATCGTCATCGTTTCCGCAGCCCGCACCGCAGTTGGCAAGTTTGGCGGCTCGCTGGCCAAGATCCCGGCACCGGAGCTGGGCGCCCTCGTCATCAAGGCCGCGCTCGAGCGCGCCGGCGTGAAGCCGGACCAGGTGAGCGAAGTCATCATGGGCCAGGTGCTGACGGCTGCCGCCGGCCAGAACCCGGCGCGCCAGGCCTCGCGCAAGGCCGGCCTGCCGGACATGGTGCCGGCCATGACCATCAACAAGGTGTGCGGCTCCGGCCTGAAGGCCGTGATGCTGGCCGCCAACGCCATCATCGCCGGCGAGGCGGAGATCGTCGTGGCCGGCGGCATGGAAAACATGAGCGCCGCGCCGCACGTGCTACCGGGCTCGCGCGACGGCTTCCGCATGGGCGATACCAAGCTGGTCGACTCGATGATCGTCGACGGCCTGTGGGACGTGTACAACCAGTACCACATGGGCATCACGGCCGAGAACGTCGCCAAGGAGTACGGCATCACGCGCGAGGCGCAGGACGAGTTCGCCGTGGGCTCCCAGAACAAGGCCGAGGCCGCCCAGAAGGCCGGCCGGTTCGACGAGGAAATCGTGCCGGTGCTGATTCCGCAGCGAAAGGGTGACCCGGTGGCGTTCAAGACCGACGAATTCGTGCGCCAGGGCGCCACGCTGGACAGCCTGTCCGGCCTGAAGCCCGCCTTCGACAAGGCCGGCACGGTGACCGCCGCCAACGCCTCTGGCCTCAACGACGGCGCCGCCGCCGTGGTGGTGATGTCGGCCGCCAAGGCCAAGGAGCTGGGCCTGACCCCGCTGGCCACCATCAAGGCCTACGCCAACGCCGGCGTGGACCCGGCCGTGATGGGCATGGGCCCGGTGCCGGCCAGCAAGCGCTGCCTGTCGCGCGCCGGCTGGGAAGTCAAGGACCTGGACCTGATGGAAATCAACGAAGCCTTCGCCGCGCAGGCGCTGGCCGTGCACCAGCAGATGGGCTGGGACCAGTCGAAGATCAACGTCAACGGCGGCGCCATCGCCATCGGCCATCCGATCGGCGCGTCCGGCTGCCGCATCCTGGTGACGCTGCTGCACGAAATGAAGCGCCGCGACGCCAAGAAGGGCCTGGCCTCGCTGTGCATCGGCGGCGGCATGGGCGTGGCACTGGCCGTGGAACGGAACTAAGTCAGACCGATCTGGCCGAAAACGAGTATTTGAGTTGCACTGAGGGGTAGCCGGCGGCAGGAGACATGGTTTTGGCCGTCGGCGTCTATAACAGAGATCGGTGCCCTTGCATCGATCAGCGAGCCAACAGGAGTGGATATGACTCAGCGCATTGCATATGTGACCGGCGGCATGGGCGGCATCGGAACCGCCATTTGCCAGCGCCTGGCCCGTGACGGCTACAAGGTGGTGGCGGGCTGCGGCCCGAATTCGCCGCGCCGCGAGAAGTGGCTCGAACAGCAGCGCGCGCTCGGCTTCGAGTTCGTGGCGTCCGAGGGCAACGTGGCCGACTGGGATTCGACCAGGACCGCCTTCGACAAGGTCAAGGCCGATGTCGGCGAGGTGGACGTGCTGGTCAACAATGCCGGCATCACCCGCGACGTGGTGTTCCGCAAGATGACGCGTGCCGACTGGGACGCGGTGATCGACACCAACCTGACGTCGCTGTTCAACGTGACCAAGCAGGTCATCGACGGCATGGCGGACCGCGGCTGGGGCCGCATCGTCAATATCTCGTCGGTGAACGGGCAGAAGGGCCAGTTCGGTCAGACCAACTACTCGACGGCCAAGGCCGGCCTGCACGGCTTCACCATGGCGCTGGCGCAGGAAGTGGCCACCAAGGGCGTGACGGTCAACACGGTGTCGCCGGGCTATATCGCCACGGACATGGTCAAGTCCATCCGCCAGGATGTGCTGGACAAGATCGTGGCGACGATTCCGGTCAAGCGCCTGGGTCTGCCGGAGGAAATCGCGTCGATCTGCGCGTGGCTGGCTTCGGACGAATCGGGCTTCTCCACGGGCGCCGACTTCTCGCTCAACGGCGGCCTGCACATGGGCTGACCGACCGCTGGCTGCGCGGCGCGCCGCCGGCCTGCTGCGGCGCACCGAGCGCGCTGCAGCAGGCCGGAAGCGTGCCACGGCGCACCTCGGAAAACGGGCCGCCTGGCTGCCAGGACGGCCCGTTTTGCATACGATGCTGCGGGTTTTCCTTAATCGGGGTGGCTTTTCTTAGTGCTTTCTTGAGCATAGAATCAGGTCAGCGGCGCCCCCGGCACCAAACTAGAGCGCGGCGCGGGCGCCCCCAATTGCGCAGTGCATCGCATGCGGTGCAGCAGCGCGCAGCAGCAGATGCGCACCCCCTGCATCAGCGACGACAAAGGATAGAGCACCGATGGCCACGACCAAAAAAGGCGCAGAGCGACTGATCAAGAAATACCCGAATCGCCGGCTCTACGACACGCAGACCAGCACCTACATTACGCTCGCGGACGTCAAGCAGCTGGTCATGGATTCCGAGGAATTCAAGGTCGTGGACGCCAAGTCCGGCGATGAACTGACGCGCAGCATCCTGCTGCAGATCATCCTGGAAGAGGAAACCGGCGGCGTGCCGATGTTCTCGAGCCCCATGCTGTCGCAGATCATCCGCTTCTACGGCCATGCCATGCAGGGCATGATGGGCACCTACCTGGAAAAGAACATCCAGGCGTTCATCGACATCCAGAACAAGCTGGCCGAGAACTCGAAGGGCCTCTACTCGGGCGAAGCGTTCAGCCCGGACATGTGGTCGCAGTTCATGAACATGCAGGGCCCGATGATGCAAGGGATGATGAGCAACTACATCGAGCAGAGCAAGAATCTGTTCGTGCAGATGCAGGAACAGATGCAGAGCCAGGCCAAGAACATGTTCGGCACGTTCCCGTTCAACCAGCAGGAAAAGAAGTAAGCCACCGCGAGACACCTGAGCCGGCACCGTCGGCCATCCGGATTCCCCCCATCGCCGCGCGCGCCTGGAA